>NZ_KQ976354.1:9306665-9506330 GCF_000346485.2 Scytonema hofmannii PCC 7110 | reverse complement strand
AATCCAAAATCCAAAATCCAAAATCCAAAATCCAAAATCCAAAATCTCCAATTTTCCCTAACCTCTAGCAAATCATATTTCTCTGTCGTATAATATTTTTTTGCCCTGTTACATATTTTTCCGGAATTCTACTATTAACCTCTGAAAAAAGTGTTCGTGGAGGGTAATGCAATAACTTTGAAGAATCCCTAGTTTTAAAAGCTTAGGGATGGAATTTTCTTTTTTTCTTGTCGCAATACTTGTATCATTTAATGCTAGATCATCATATGATATCAGAGACAAAACGATGAACTCTTTTTCGTCGTTTAGAGTACAAAAATCAATTGATACTAGTCAACATTTATCTCCAATGTCAAGTACGGTTATCCTTAACTGTTTGAAACTCATTACAGGAGATTCTAGTCTAGTATTGGATTTCAGTAAAATTTGGGTTGTTCGCGAGTTTCAATTAGGTGACGATTTAATCATCGGTAGCCCGGATAAAACATCTGAAAATACAAGCGATTTTCTTTACTTAGTTTGTCAAGGTAGAGTACGTTTGCTTGGGTATGACAAGACTCTCAAGCGTTCAGTGTCAACTCAGTTACTTTTACCACAACAAACTTTTGGCGCGGATTGTTTGTTCTTCGATGAACCTCTCCCCTATCAAGCTACAGCAGCTAGCGCTGGTTATGTAGCTCAAGTTAAAGTTTCCGATGTCGTTCCGTGGTTACAGCACTTTCCTAATCTGGAAACCAATTTAAAACACTTTACTCATGAGCGTCAAGCATTAATTTTTTTCAAAACTTGTACTGAGTTACGCTCTCAAAAAAGCCATAATCTACAGCAGTTGCTGCCCTACCTAGAACAAAAGAAGCTAGAGGCTGGTTCTCTTTTAGAGGAGACGACTCCAGGAAGAAATGGGCGCTTTTGGCTTTTCAGTGGAGCAATTAAAACGCAGAATGCACAAGATTACCCACCAGTTGTGGGAGAAAGTTGGGGATATCCCAATACCAAGCCACTGTCTTGGAGTGCCGAAACAGATTTATTGCTCTACCACCTTCCTATAAAGCACTGGGAATTGGCCACGCTCGTCGGGTCTGATTTATGCAGGTGGCAGGAAGAAGATGGGGAGATGGGGAGATGGGGAGATGGGGAGATGGGGAAAATTCTACCCCGTCACCCCCTCACCACCTCACCACCTCACCCCCTCACTCAGACACTCCCTCACCCCCTCACCCCCTCACCCCCTACCACCTACCCCTACTCCCTACCCCCTACTCCCCACTCCCCTCTATGGCGTCGTTATCCTTTTATCGAACAACAAAGTTCGTCTGATTGTGGTGCAACTTGCTTGGCGATGATTAGTCGATATTGGGGCAAACGTTTTAGTCTCAATACATTACGGAACTTAGCTCAAACAGACCGTACAGGAGCATGTTTGGCGGCTTTATCAGATGCGGCTCAAAATTTGGGCTATGATGCTCTCCCTGTACGAGCTTCTTTGTGCAAGTTAGAGTTGCATCCCTATCCTTGGATCGCTCATTGGCAAGGGGGGATTCATTATGTGGTGGTTTGGGAAGTTAAAGGCGATCGCGTATTGATTGCCGATCCTGCGTTAGGAAAGCAATGGCTCTCCCGTCAAGAATTTGAAGAAAGCTGGACGGAATATGCTCTCCTTTTATCACCTACAGACCGTTTAAATGCAGCCCAAGACGAGAAAATCTCTTTTAGTGGTATAAAGCAAGCTTTATCACCGCATCGCCAGCTGTTAAAGCAAATTTTCCTAACTGCAACGTTGCTCTCAGTTGTTGGAGTTTTGACGCCCATATTTGCTCAGATAGCTCTTGACTACGCGATCCCCGGAAAAAACCTAACGACAGTGAATGCTATTGCCGTTGGTTTATTTGTGTTGGGTATGGGGCGAATTGTTCTGAGTGCAGTTCGTCAACATCTGCTGGATTCTTTTTCCAATTTGATAGATGGCTCTTTGACTGGCAGTTTTATTAGCCACACCCTGCGGTTGCCATTGCAATTTTTTGCGTCCCGTCAAGTGGGGGATATCATCTCTCGTGTTCGGGAAAACCAAAACATCCAAGTGTTTCTCACTCGTAAAATCCTGACTGCTGCCTCAGACACTTTGATGGCAGTTGTTTACTTGGGATTGATGGCATATTACAACTGGCAACTGACTTTCGTGGTGCTGTGTTCAATCCTACCTGTTGCGATCGTCACTTTAGGGGCTAGTCCGTTTCTGAAGACGGTTTCGCGAGAATTCCTCAAGAAGTGGGCTGAGCAAAGCTCTCTGTTAGTAGAAACCATAACTGGTGTTGCTACTGTAAAAACGACAGTATCGGAGCAAAAATTCCATTTGCGTTGGCAAGAACGCTTTACAGATGCCTTAAAAGCTCGATTGCGCGGTCAGAAGCTAGTTAATGTGTTGCAATTGGCAAATAATGCGATCGCTCTTTTTTGCAGTACATATGTATTGTGGTATGGTTCTACTTCGGTGATTGGCGGTTCTATGACACTCGGTCAATTTGTAGCTTTTAATCTGCTCATTGATAATGCTGTCAAGCCAGTGACTGCGATAGCAAAACTGTGGGATGAATTTCAAGAGGTTATTGTTTCCGTTGAGCGTCTTAATGATGTTTTAACAACTCAGCCAGAAGAGAATCCTCAAAAACCTCTACAGGTATTGCCGAACATTCGAGGTGATGTCCATTTTGAGAATGTCACTTTCCGTTTTAATCCCTATGAAGAACACAACGCCCTACAAAATGTGTCCTTTAGAGTCAAAGCAGGACAAACCATTGCGATTGTGGGTTGCAGTGGTTCGGGGAAAAGCACTCTAGTTAACCTGCTAGCAGGCTTATACCGTCCTTATACGGGGAGTATTCTGATTGATGGACACGATACTGCTGTTGTTTCTTCGCAATCGTTAAGAAGCCAACTGGGGATAGTTTCTCAAGAATGTTTTTTATTTGCAGGGACTATTTTGGAAAATATTACCCTGTACAGTTCGGATTGGACTTTAGACCAAGTCATAACAGCAGCAAAGATGGCTGACGCAGACTCTTTTATTCAGACTCTACCGCTTGGATACAACTCACAAGTGGGAGAGAGAGGAATGATGCTTTCTAGCGGACAGCGACAAAAAATAGCTATTGCTAGAGCTTTTTTGAGAAATCCTCGCATTTTGATTTTAGATGAAGCGACTAGTTTCCTGGATGCTAAATCCGAACATCGGTTTTTAGAGAATTTAACTCGCTACAGTTGCGCCAGTGACGCTTCTATCGGTTGCGATCGTACTACTTTTATCATTGCCCATCGTCTTTTTACCATTCGACACGCTGACAGCATTCTTGTTTTAGACCGAGGTTTTCTTATTGAACAAGGCACTCATGATGAATTAATGTCAATTGGCGGTATTTATCACAACCTAGTTCAGCAGCAATTAAATTAGTCATTAGTCATTGGTCACTGGTCACTGATTACTAGTCACTGGTCACTGGTCACTGGTCACTGATCACTGGTCACTATACCATAAGATGGTCAGTTTATAACTTCATGTCTTTACTAACAGATGAAGTTATTACAAGTATTTGGTTCTAAAGTGCCAATCGTATGTTCTACTACAGAATTTTCTTTCATCAAAAAATAAACATAATAACGGCAGTAGGAGATTTTGCAGAATGGGTAAAAATTGCTATTGCGGCTTGCAGTAGTAAAGATTGTCTAAATGCTACTTGTGCTGTTATATTTTTATAAGGTTAGAAACCATAGTAATGGTAAAACAAGATATTCAACGAAAGCTGTAAAGCGAAGTTGGATGAGGGGTCTTACCCCCCAATAACTAACAAGTAAGAAACAAAAAGTGAGTGAAAGTCTAGGAAATAAAGAGAAAAATGAAAAGAGTAAAAATTATTGATAAAATGCCATAAGAAGAGATGACATTTGTGCAAAAAAATAGTATAAATACAAATGTTACTCTTAATGCTTAGGGATGAATATTTTTTCTCTACACCCCTAAAAAGTATGCGATTTTACTTATCTCCTAATTCTTTGGTATAAAATAAGTGCATAGACTTATCAGGGAAAGAAATAGAATCAGGAGTGAGCGAATTTTGAAGAGGACAAAAATGCATCTACTAGAATCAAATGGAAACTTTTCATGCCATTTATATGACATGAAAAAAAAGGAAAGAATTGCCTGCGGCACTGCTAAGCCAAAAACACAGTCGAAAAGCCACTATCAGTGTATGGGTATTAAAAGAAAAGTTGCAGGAGCTACTACCTTTTTACAGAGTATCTTTTGTGTAGATGCTACTTTTTTACACACTGATAAATAAATTTCAGGGGTAATTAACAAATTCCGGCTTAGCAGTAAAAAGACTTGAAGAAAAAGTCAGGTTTCCGATCATCAGGACAGCGCATGAACAGAATCATCAGGTTAAATGCACTTCATATTTCCAGCCAATCAGATGTCTCAAAGAATTATTGCGATCGCTCTGCTATTGAGACCGATTTAGTATCTGAAATGGCACTCATCCATGACAAAAATATAGCTTTTATAGAGACAGGTGTTACACTGAAAACACCTATAAAGACTCATAACACTGCGGTTGAAAGCTCTGAAGTAGCACTTAAGAATACGGAAAATAGGTTAGTACGTGTTGAGGAGTTCCTCAGTAAATCGCCTAAAGCCTTTTCCCTCCTAGCTACCATTAGGAGCATAGCTTTTTTTACAACAGTTGTTGTTTGGTCATGGACGGGAAGGATTGAGCAAGTCAGTCAAGTCCGAGGTAAAGTTGTAGCATTGGGAGAGCAATCTCAAATTCTGCCGCACCATTTGGATACAATCGATAACACTGTTGTGACTTCAGCCAGGAAATGGAAACCAATCGAAGTTGTTGCGGAATTAAACGGGGAATTCTCGACTGCTGAAGTTGAAGATCGACAGCAACAGTTAGTCACTAACCAAATGCAATCCAATCAAGTGGATGGTTTGATAAACAGTTCTCGCTTGCTAGCTCACACTCGTACTGCAATTAAAGTACTAGAGAATCTGGCGACTCGGGCTTCTCAAACAAGTGCCGTAAATAACAAACCAACAGATATTATCGACTTACGGCGGAATTCTCGAACTGTTTCAAAGAGAGTTGTATCTACTACTTCGAGTGCAAAATCTATCAAGAAAATAAGTCAGGTATATCGGAGTTAAAGCTGCATGGGCTGTCAACTATTTTACCGAGAAAAATCGAAGTATCAAATTAAAAGTCGATTAAACGGCCAGTGCAAAAACTCCTTGACATTTGTTGCTTATTACTGAACTGATATGTTGCTCTATCAAGTCTTGCTTGTCCTTTAAAGGTAAGAGCAATTATATAGACACCCATTGAACTACAAACCACCAAAGACGACAGACTCGTTTATTTCTATCAAAACAACAAACACTATGAACCACGGTATTTCTGGCAGTAGCAATTTAGATAAAACTATCAACCCCGAACAATTCGACCAAGTTGTAGAAGCTATTCTTGCAGGTAAGTATTCTTGGGCTTGCGTTCTTATGCTGCGTTTCGCTGGCTACAATCCTCTACATTACATTCCCTATCGTACTTACAACCGCCTGCTTAAGGAAAACTCTCACGTTTCCAGAACAAATACACAATCCAACGAAAGTCTAAAAATTGCTAAGCTACCTTCGGAGAAAAGATCCAGCAGTCATGTTACACCGACAAGCTGCTTGAGTAAAATTAAAGACTTGGCTTATCTTGAAGTTGTTGGCAAGCGCAAAACTGAAGTCCGTGGTGGAAGCCAGCAGTGGTTGACCACACAAGTTGAAAAATATCAATCTATGAAGTCCGATCCCGAAGCAGAAACCTCTCAAGATTTGTCCTTCAAAATCTGCGGATTTAAGTAAAGAAGGGTTAGTGGTTAGTAGGGGCGCAAGGCCTTGCGCCTCTACTAACCACTAATTAATTAATACTAAAATCGTCAAAAAATTTTCCGTATTATCAACAATTTATATTTTTATTATTTTCAAATAGAATATGAAGATATTTATAAAAATTTAGATCCCCGACTTCTTTGAAAAGTCGGGGATCTAGACACAGTGAGTTTTCACAAATCAAATAGGATTGCTATACATTCAAGACGCAAGTAGCATTAGAGACCGTTGTATTAAGTATCCATGGACGATTTTTCAAAAATCGCGATCGCAGCTGAAGAAGTTGTTAGCTTTCTAAAAAGCAAAACAAATTATAAGGAAGTATACCAAAATATTTTATTTCAGAGGGTCGTCGAGCGTGCATCTCGAGAAAGAGGAATCGCTGTTACAACAGAAGAGATTGAGGCAGAAGCTGAGCGTCAACGTCGCGAGAAGCGTCTGGAAAAAGCCTCTGACACACTAGCATGGTTAGCCGATGAGCTGATAAGCTTTGATGACTGGGAAGTTGGAATCCGGAACCAATTGCTAGCACAAAAGTTAGCTGTTGCTTTATTTTCTGAGGAAGTCGAGAAATTTTTCTGGCAAAACAGTTTGGGATTTGAGCAAGTTATTCTCTACCAATTAATAGTGAGCAATGAAAAACTTGCTCAAGAACTTTATTATCAGATTGAAGAAGGTGAAATTAGTTTCTATTACGCTGCTCACCTTTACGATATCGATGATAGTCGCAGGCGAAGATGTGGCTATGAAGGAAAAATTGAGCGTGGTGTAATTCCTACTGACATAGCTGCGATCGTCTTCAGTAAACCGACACAGGAGTTAATCGGTCCTCTTAAGACTGAACAGGGGTACCATCTTTTAATGGTGGAGGGCTTACTCCCAGCAGAACTCACAACCCAGAAATATGAAGAAATTCTGAACAATATGTTTCAGCAATGGCTCTTGGCTGCAGTAAACACTCTGGTTAGTTCTTCTCAAATATCACCAGTCAGGGATTGACAAAATCAACATAAAAATTTATATTGGCTTAATAATAAAGATTTGGGCTACTACATCTACCATCTTACATTTGTTACTAGGGTAGGATAATCGTGCCTAGTACACGAAGAGTTTTTTAACCATTTAGGAAATCTAGGGTGTCTGGTTTTCTGTGGTTGCACTCGGTGGCTGTTTTGAGCTAGATACTCATGGGCGAGAGACCACGACGAGGTAATGAAAAATTTCTTACCCCCTACTCGTTTTCAAGACATAGGAGTAGTTATCTAGATAAATCCTAGTCTACCACTCTAGATGGATATGTGTATACCTCTTTGGAGAGATGCGTGCCTTGTGAAAACCAGTGGATATTAAATTTTGATATAAAATAAAAAAACAATAATTAAAATTTATACTTTTCGCCAGTCAACCAATCATAATTTAGCAAGATTTATTTTTAATAAATTGTATATATTTATCTATAGCCGTAAAATAAAATAGATTTTTGTTTTTAGAAAAAAAATAAATAATATTGATAAATTTGAGAAGAACACGCACATCAAAGCAAGATGGATTTTAAAATTTTCAAGAATTTTTAATGGCTTTTTTGAAGAACCAGAGTTTTTCGTGAAAAACTCTTGACAAGAAGTTAGTAAATTTACTAATAAAGTTGTTGTACGCGTAAATAACCGCGTGAACAGCAAAGTAATTACTTAGTTCTCAAGATTGCTTATGAGGTAGAATTTAGTTTATAGTGATATTGTAACGAGAGAAGGACGGTAGTAAGGTAAACAAGGGAAAGGATAGCAACTGCACCCGTGTTTTCTAGCCTTCAGCTATTGAGCAATAGAGCAGCAAACTATTTTTAAGTGAATTCACCAAAGCTTTATGTATTTTGAGGTTGATAATCTTTAAGGTGAAGTTAGTGTTGTTCTTATGAACAAGTAGAGTCAACAGTTGATTCGCAGACCGTCTATAGTATTGGTTTTCGTCTGATTCAAGATGGAGCCATTTTTGAGCGGCTTCATTATGTTTCTGTAGACCGAGAACGCGATCTGTAATTCTTTGAAATTACTAGGAGCAGTTGCTTGAGTATGATTACAACATAAAAAACACTATTTCTTATGGACACAAGAGCCAGATTGTTTAAAAAGGATGCTTTCTACGTACTTAAGACGAACAAATCTTTACAAAACTTTTAATGATTGCCCCGTTCAGGCAATTCTTCAAAAGCCACAACCTTCAGAGTTAATTCCCAGTAACTGCGGAGATTGGGGTATGAAGAATTGAATGACCAAGGAGTATCTCCCCAGATTCCCAGGTACTAGGGAGATGGCTTCCAAGGTCGTGCCCATCATATAACCTAACTAATTAGCTTCCCAGGGCTAACCAATTATACAGCTGTTAATCGACTACATCCGGATGATAGCAGCTGTTACAGACTTTACTTTGTCCACTTTTTGTATATGACGGCAACTGGCTACAATTATGTCACACCCTTCTAGTCAACAACAAGGTTTTAGTTACAGTAAATTTGTCAAAAGCAAAATTACAACAAGCTATAGCAAGTTTTTGATACTAGCTACTGACAAGCAGCTTTTTGGTGGGGATACGAGCATTACTATCGACAAGTTTCCGATTTAAAGTCTAGTTTCTGTTGGACATTTGATTCTTGAGTTCATTTCTAGTCCCAGACCAAAAACTAAGTACTTTTACATGGAGATGAGGTGATGGTATCAGTTTTTTCCGAACACCTGTTAGGCGAACAGATCGCTAATGCTTTGGGTGAAACACTTTCAGAGCAAGAAATGGCGAGATGCTTGGCATTGGTAGAAATTGTAGAACCACCAGTAGCTAGGCAGTTCTGGCAAACAATATCGGCTAACCCAGGAATATATATTGTTCTTGTGGGAAAAGTAAGATTGTTGGATAGTGATGAAAATTTAGTTGCAACCCTAAGTTCGGGATCTTGCTTTGGAGAAGCAACCCTGTTTTCAGATGACTTTCAGCCATATGTAGCGAGAGCTTCAGCTAATCTTAAGCTTTGTTATCTCAAACAAGAAGTATTGCAAGCTTTAATAGAGCGCCACCCAAGTATTCGCGATCGCCTCTTGAAACGCTCAGAGTTATGGGATTTGGTCATGTTATGTCACCAAAACTGGCAAGAGATTGGCAACATATCAGATGTCCCAGGAATGCTCAAAGCTTTATCGTTGTTTGAGCGGCACGATCTCAGTGACCATCAACAAGCCACTCTACCAAAAGATTGTAAGTGTTTGGTATTGCAGAAAGGAGAATTGCGGCATTCTGAGGGACAGCTTTTAACTGCGGGCAAAATATATCCAGCCTCAGAACAAGACAGTTGGCAGATCGCGCAATCAACAATTGCTTATATCATTAGGGATGCAAATTGGTTACCTGCACTTGAACATTGGCAACAATTGGCAGAGTTTGTTCAATCTCAAGAACAGAAAGGCTCTGTTAAAACAAAAAAAGTGCGTTCTAAGACGTCAAAACCAGAGCGAATCACTTCATCTAGCAACATTATTCCCTTTCCCCAACAAGAAGGAGCGCCAAAACAAAAGCAACAGCAACAAAAAGAGAAAATACGTCCATACTTTCCCAGCCCCAAGGTAAAAACAGGGCAATTGTGGGGAAACCTGATCAAGAGCTACCCATTTTATGCCCAACACAGCGCTTCTGACTGTGGCGCAGCTTGTCTAGTCATGATTGGTCGCTATTGGGGCAAAAACTTTAGCGTCAATCGTCTGCGCGAACTCAGTAACGCCAGCCGTCAAGGTGCAACTTTACGTGCTCTAGCAGCCGCAGCAGAAAGCGTTGGCTTTGCAACTCGTCCGGTAAAAGCCAGTTTCGATAAACTGGCAGAACAACCCTTACCAGCAGTGGCTCATTGGGAAGGCTACCATTACATCGTTATCTATAAAATTACCAAACGGCAAGTGATTGTAGGCGATCCTGCCATTGGTCAACGTGTCCTTACCCACGCAGAGTTTAAAGAGGGATGGACTGGCTATGCGTTGCTACTACAACCCACAGTAGATTTGAAAAATGCTGAAGAAGCAACTCACTCTTTGGAAGAGTTTTTTGAGCTGGTTAAACCCCATTGGCGAGTTCTGCTTGAGGTATTTTTCGCCTCGCTCGTACTTCAGCTATTTGGACTAGTAACGCCAATATTTTCTCAGCTACTTTTTGACAAAGTGATTATACAAGGCAGTGTTGTCACTTTAAATGCTGTCTGTTTGGGAATGGTCATTTTTAGTTTATTCGGCATCGTCATTAACGCCGTGCGGCAATATTTACTGTCTCATACTGCCAACCGCATTAGTGTCGCGCTACTGGTGGGTTTTCTTAAACATACCTTTCGCTTGCCTCTAGGGTTCTTTGAGTCGCGTTACGTTGGAGATATCACGTCTCGGATTCAAGAAAACCAGAAAATACAGCGTTTTCTCACTGGTGAGACACTGTCGATCGTCTTAGATTTACTGACATTATTTATTTACCTAGGAGTGATGCTCTGGTATAGCTGGAGCCTTACATTAGTCGTGCTGTTAGCTATACCGCCATTTTTTATCCTGGCATTTGCAAGTACGGGCATATTGCGCCGGATGTCCAGAGAGATTTTTAATGCTGGAGCCGAAAGCAGCAGTTACTTAATTCAATCCCTTACAGGAATTCGTTCTATCCGCTCAATGGCAGTTGAGCAGACGGTGCGCTGGCGTTGGGAAGAACTTTTAAATAATGTGGTGAAAAAAGGCTTTACAGCACAGGTGATTGGCATCCGGTTGCAAGTTATTGGTGGCGGCATCGACATCCTAACAAGTACCATGTTGCTATGGTATGGAGCTTGGTTGGTCATTAATCAGGAACTGACCATTGGACAGTTAATTGCCTTCAATATGTTAAAAGGCAACGTCATTAGCCCCTTCAAACGACTCTCCCTAGTTTGGAATCAACTGCAAGAAATTTTTATTTCTGTAGAAAGGCTTAATGACGTCTTAAAAACGGCACCAGAAGAAGATTTGCTCTCCTCACCCCGTAAGCCCCTACGGAAACTTCAAGGTCATATTCGCTTTGATAACGTCACTTTCCGCTACCACCCAGAAAGCGATACTAATGTTCTGGAAAATCTCAGTTTTGAAATTAAACCCGAGCAAATGGTGGCAGTCGTAGGGCGTAGCGGTTCTGGGAAAACAACCCTGTCAAAGTTGATTTTGGGTCTCTATCCTCCGACAAGTGGTAAAGTATTGATTGATGGTCATGACATCAATAATATTTCTTTGCAATCACTTCGTTCCCAAGTTGGGATTGTAGACCAGAGTACTTTCTTATTTGGCGGTACTATTCGCGAAAATATCAGTATTGCTCATCCAGATACCTCTTTAGAGGAAGTAACGGAAGCAGCACGTCTGGCTGGTGCGGATGAATTTATTCAGCGATTACCAATGGGTTACGAAACAGAGATTGGTGAGGGTGGCGGTATGTTGTCGGGAGGACAACGCCAGCGTGTCGCGATCGCCCGTGCTTTGCTTGGCAATCCACGATTATTAGTTTTCGATGAAGCTACCAGTAACCTGGATGCTGAATCCGAACGCATTATTCAGAACAACCTTAAGACAATACTCAAAGGGCGTACTAGCCTAGTGATAGCCCATCGCCTTTCCACTGTACGCAAGGCGAACTTAATTCTGGTACTCGACCATGGTGTCTTAGTTGAAAGCGGTACTCATGACGAGTTAATCGCCAAACAAGGTCATTATTACTACCTCAATCAACAACAACTATCACAAGCAGGGTGATTCATCTCTCCCATCCTCCCATCTTCTCATCTCCCTACTTGGAGATCAAACTATGCCTATTTCATCTCACAATTCATCTTCTGCAATTTCCAAGCAAGAAGCGGAGGAGCCTAAAAACTACCTCGCTCCGCAAAAAGAATCCGAAACGACTGACTTAAATCATCAAACAGACGCAACAAATCAACTAGAAGATTGGCATTACGGTACTGAAGAGTTACTAGATGCTCTACCACGCCTCTGGACGCGTTCTTTACTGTATGCATTGCTAGGATTTTGTATCGCTGTCGTACCTTGGTCAATGGTTTCAAAAATTGACGAAACAGGTAGTGCCAGAGGACGTTTAGAACCAAAGGGTTCAACACAAAAATTGGATAGTCCAGCACAGGGTACTGTTAATTTTGTTAGGGTCAAAGAAGGTGAGAATGTTACAGCCGGACAGGTTCTGTTGGAGTTGGACTCAGACGTCTTGAAAACTGAACTGGATCAGGTCCAAGAGAAACTGCAAGGGCTACAAAATCAAAAGGCGAATTTTGATATCCTTCGGAATCAATTAAAGCTCTCTCTCCGTACCCAACAGCAACAAAATCAAGCCCAAGAATTAGCAAAGCTTTCTCAAGTCGAGCAGGCTAGACAAAACTTAGATGCCCTGAAAACTACTTATAACATCCAGAAAGAAGAAAAATTAGCGCAAGTCAATCAAACGCAACAAGCTTTGAATTCAAGTATTGCAGATCGTAAGTTAGCACAAGTTCGTCTCCAATCTGCTCAAGAAAAAGTCCCACGCTATAAAAAAGCCTTTGAAGAAGGGGTCATGTCACAAGATCGCTTTAACGAGGTCGAACAAGCGGTGAAGGAAAATTACGAACGTTTTTTACAAGCTCAAACAGCAATTAACCAAGCACAGGAGAGCCTTAAAGAACAACAAAGCAGTTATCAAAAAACGCTTCATCAGGCTAAGTCTGATATTCAGCAAGCGGAACTTCGCTTACAGCAAGAACAACGCAGTTATGAAAGCCTGCTCCATACAGGAAAACTGGCAAATCTTAAAACTGAGGAACAATTTAAAGAGTTACAAACACAAGTTAATACTCTCCAATCGGAAATCGCCCAAACTAAGACCCAAATCACATCTTTAAAAATTCAAATGCGCCAAAGACAGGTGCGATCGCCAATCAATGGTGTCATTTTCGATCTGCCAATTACAAAAGCAGGAGCCGTGCTACAACCCGGTCAAAGAGTTGCTCAGATTGCACCCAAGGATGCTGACGTAGTCCTTAAAGCAAGTATACCTATCCAGGAAAGCGGTTTGTTGAAACTTGGGATGCCTGTGAAAGTCAAGTTTGATGCCTTCCCTTTCCAAGAGTATGGCATCGTTTCAGGGAAACTGCGTTGGATATCTCCAGATTCAAAAGTGACTGAAACACCACAAGGCAATGTAGAAAGCTTTGAGTTAGAAGTCTCTCTGGATCGGTCTTATGTCCAAAATGGGAATAAACGTATTTTATTATCCCCCGGTCAAACAGCAAATGCTGAAATCGTTCTTCGCCAAAGGCGAGTTATTGACTTAGTCGTAGATCCATTTAAGCAATTGCAAAAAGGCGGCTTAGATTTTTAATCAACTATCAAAGTTAGTAGTTAGCAAACAGTATTTTGTATATTTTTTAGCAACTAGCAACTAACAGCCTCTACTCCAACATCTTAGAAGGGAATACCTTATGTTAAAAACTCTAAATATTTCCTCTGAAGACATAATTCGCAACATTCAACTTTCTTGCCAAATCCCAGAATTTTTGGAAGCTATAGCCAAACAACAAATTATTGCTAAGGCTGCTTCAGAAGAAGGCATAACAGTTTCGGAAGAAGAATTACAGCAAGAGGGAGATCATCTGCGACTAGAAAAGAAACTCGTCACAGCTAAAGACACTTGGACGTGGTTAAAAAAACATCATCTGACTCTATATGATTTTGAAGCAATAGCCCGTAACAACGTCCTTGCAAGGAAATTGGCAGCTCATTTGTTTGATAAACAAGTTGAAAAATATTTTTATGAGCACTACTTGGATTATGTTACGACTGCTATCTATGAAGTCATTCTTGACGATAGAGATTTAGCCCTGGAACTGTTTTATGCCTTGCAAGAAGGTGAAATCACTTTTCAAGAAATCGCTCGCCAATACATTCAAGAACCAGAACTACGTTGTGCTAGCGGATATAAAGGAATTCAATACCGTAAAGATTTACGACCGGAAATTGCTGCTGCTGTATTTGCTGCCCATCCTCCAGAAACGATCAAGCCAATTGTGACTTCTAAAGGAGTGTATTTAATTTGGGTAGAAGAAATTATTCAACCCGAATTAGATGAGAAACTAAATGAAGAGATCCAGCAAGAATTATTTTCTCTTTGGTTAAAACAAGAAATTGAACTCATGGAAATTGTGCCTCAGCTAATTGATGTCAGTCATGAACAGTCTGAAGAGTTACGCAAGCAGGCTTAATGCCGTTTTTACTAAATATAGAAAATATCCTTCAGGAGAAAAATCGTTTTTGCCAATAACGATTGAACTAAATTTTTTTTAGAAAATTGATTGCTAACAGTTATTCCTCTATTACTATTTTTTTTTAAATAAACAATATCAAGGTGTTATCGTGACAACTTTTGCCTAGGTAAAACATCAAAAATATTATTTATCGGTCAATATAAAAATGCTTATATTGACCGTATTGTCGTGTCAAATAATAGGTTTAAAATTTCCGAAAACTCCATTAAAAGAAACTGCTTTTTTTTTGATTTTTATATAAGTAAATTTTATGAAAAAAACACCGTTAAACTATTGCTTTTTAAATTGAATCTTGTATATTAGAAATGTGAGCGAAAACAAACCGCTCACAAAAACAAATTCCCAAACACAAAGTTTAATTCCCAGGAGAAAACCAAATGATTATTTCTGATCTGAACTACTTGGAAGTTGCAAACGAAGTTGCTGTTGTTGGTGGTGGAAGAGGCTTCGATTACAAGAAGAATCTAGACATCAAGGTTGATTCCAATGTTGACCTCAACTTTGACAGCTACACTGACATCGACTTCAAGAAGAACACAACTATCACCTCTGACATAGACCTCAAAGGTAACTCAGCTACTTTCGTATTTGATGCTGAAGCTATCGGATCTGACACCGACTCTGAAGTTGTGATTTCCGCTCTAGCTGTTGAAGGTAAGCTGTCTAGCTTAGCTGGTTCTGTGGTTGTTGCTGCTGACTAATAGCACAACCCTAAGAGTTACCTCAAACGATACATTTGGGGTAATTTCTAGAGACGTACGTGCCCTAGAATAATCTTCACTAAGGCATTCCTAAAAAGTTGGCTTTTTGTGTTTAGACACGAGGAGCCAACTTTTTGTACATTACCCTAAAAGTTAAGAGTGGGGAATGAGAAGAAGTTCCGCGTTGAGATGAACAAAATTAGTAGAAGAAAGGGAGACTATGATAATTTCCGATCTCGATTATTTGGAAACCGTGTCTGAAACATTGTCTGAAAATGTAAGTGGCGGTCGTCGCAATGCTAATGCCTGGTCTCAATTTTCGGCATTGGCTGTTGGTGATAACACACAGACAAGTGCTGTTACTAACCTTTTTGCATACAAAGGAAATCAAGGTTCTTATGCAATCAGTGAAACTAAAGTTATTTCAGCAGCATCTGGCAATAACACCGTCTCTTCCGCTACTGCTGTTTCCAGTGCTTCTGTGTCTTAAGACATTGTCGAGCGCTCGCGATTTATATCCATGTAATTGCAGCATCTTTAATAGTTTAGATATGAGGAGAAAATTCAAATGGTTTTTAGAAGAGGAACAGACCAAGCTGACAACATAGTTGGTACAGCTGAAGCGGATGAAATATTTGGTCGTAAGGGTAATGACATCTTAACTGGATTGGGTGGATCTGACCTAATCCGAGGAGACGAAGGCAACGACAGAATCTCCGGTGACGGTGCGGTCGATCTAACTAACCCTAACAACACCCCCGAAAGCGCAAATGATGGTGCTGACATTCTCTCTGGGGGCGATGGCAACGACCTAGTCGTAGGTGGTGGTGGCGACGACATCATAAATGGCGATAATGGTATTGATGACCTGTACGGAGGATCGGGAAATGACCTTCTCAACGGTGGTAATGGGGACGATCTCTTAGATGGAGGAAATGGAGATGATACCCTCCTAGACCCCTTCGGCAGTAACCTGCTCCTTGGGGGAGCAGGAAATGACTTCCTAGACAGCGGTTTTGGTGAAGACATACTTGATGGCGGTACAGGCAACGACACTCTTAATGGCGGCAGTGGTAACGATGAACTCTATGGAGACGCTGGTGATGACCAGCTCTCCGGTGGGCTAGATAATGACATCCTCGCCGGGGAGAGCGGCAATGATAATCTTGATGGAGACCTTGGGAACGATACGATCTACGGAGACCGGGGTAGCGGAGCTGATGGCAATGACACTATCAGTGCAGGTCCTGGCGATGACATTGTTTATGGAGGCGGTGGCTCTGACAACATCACAGGGGGTGCGGGCAATGACTACCTTGATGGAAGCGACGCTATTTTCAACCTTGCACTCAGAGATCGCCCTCCCACCGCAGGCTTCGGTGGTAATGACACTATCTCAGGAGGCGACGGTAATGATACCCTCGTTGGCGGCATTGGTAACGACATCCTGAATGGTGGCGGTCAAGCAGGTTCATTCGATATATTAGTCGGCGGTCTCTACATCGATCAAACTGGCGATGGTAAGGGAGATGCTTTTGGTACCGACGGTAATTCAGATACCTTCGTGCTAGGAAATGCCAATGGTAATTTCTATGCTGGTGGTGTTGGTACTCCCGTTACTATCAATGGTAACGTCATCTTAGGCATTAGCGATCGCGCGGATATTTACACATTCCAGAATGGCAGCGATAAAATCCAGGTAAATAACCCAAGTGGTATAAGTTCATTCATATCCGGCAGAGATACATTTCTGACGGTACAAGTTACTGGCGGCTTGGAGGTTATTGCCAGGGTGGTTGAATTCTCAGGAACTTTTGCAGCTGGAACGTTTATTGGTCCCACTCCTAGCTAGAGGTGTATGAAGACTGGTGTAGTCGAATCTTTTAAGAATAGCTCTTCTCTATAAAGAACTTGTCTTGGGGCCTACCAAATTAATAAAGAAGTTGTATCAGGGTCCTGCCATATTAATTTTTTAAAAGCCGAAATCTGAAAATTGATTTTTAGAAAAACAAGATATTTTTGTGGAAAACTAAATCATATATGAAAATTCTTAAAATCCAATTTAAAATAACTCATTCAAATAGCGAAGTATTCATCTTGAATTCTTCAATTTATAACAAGGTTACATCTTTCAGCTAAAAGGAGGCAACATCGTGTCTAACAACGAACAAATTTTACCTTTCTTTGCCCGTTACTTGGAAGGACAATTCTGTGAAGACTTGTCTGAAGAGGAAATGGATGAAGTTCATGGTGGTTATCGGTTAGCACACCCCACCCGTCCGAAAAAAGATGAAATATTTACGACTTTAAAGTATCCTTCTGATAATGAAGAGGGCGGTGATTTCGCTACTAAAAAATATCCATCGGATACAGACGAATATGCTGTTACATTAAAGTACCCATCTGATGGTGACGATGACGTTATCGCTATAGAGACTGTAGATGCTGTAGATACTACTGCCATAGAATAAAACTGCTTATGCACCTGTCATGTGACATTGTTCTATTAATTACCCACAGTGGTGATTTTTTCACAGTGGATAGAGTAGAGGAAGCGCTATCCAAAAAAGGCGCACAACCAGTTCGCCTAGACACTGATAAGTTTCCACTGTTCGTACAACTTAAAGCTCAGTTAAACAACTTTGGGAGCTATCACAGGTTGGAATACAACAACCGCTCTATAAGCACAAAGCAGGTGCATGCAGTTTGGATGCGTCGCATATGGCAACCTCAAATTGATAAAAAAATAGCTCCACAGTTCCAAGCAGCTTGTGTAAAAGAATCACTAGCTGCCTTAGATGGCTTTTTGGATAGTCTCAGAGAAGCTCGTTGGGTAGATAATTTAGAGCGGATTAACTTTGCAGAAAACAAATTGCGACAATTGAAAGTTGCAAGTGAAGTCGGCTTGACCATTCCTGAAACTCTTGTTTCAAATAATGCTGAGGAAGTACGGGAGTTTTTTTACAAGTTGGAAGGGAAAATTATAACCAAGTTATTGACTCCTCTATCCATAAGTATGAAAGGCTCTCCTTTCTTTATGTATACTAGTGCAGTTCAAGAACAAGATTTATTGGATGCCGAAACATTACGTTATTGCCCAATGGTTTTTCAAGAAAAAATTCCCAAGTACAAAGAACTACGAGTTGTCTATGTGAATGGCAATATATTTGTAGGAGCACTAGATGCATCTGTTTACGCAGACTCTACCCTTGATTGGCGATGTGCTAATTCAGAAGCCTGTGTATGGCAACCCCATGAACTTCCCGATCAAGTTACCGCTCGCATTAAAGCCTTTATGGCCCACTTTGGTCTTGTGTTTGGAGCCTTTGATTTTATCCAAACTCCATCAGGAGAATACGTCTTTTTGGAGGTTAATCCTACAGGAGAGTGGGGAATGCTGGAGCGGGATTTGAATTACCCCATTTCCAGTGCGATCGCTGATGCTTTATTTGAGAATTCTAGCAGTTTTGACCTAAAGGAATCATGCCCTTTGTAGGAGCGCAAGGCCGCCGCGCCCCTACGAGTTATTAATATTACAAACGAATTTAAAATGTCAGTTTTAATCATTACTCACAGTCAAGACAATGAAAGTATTCCTCTGGTTATGAATGCCATTACAGACAAAGGAGGAAAAGCTTTTCGTTTTGATACAGACAAATTTCCCACAGAAGTACAGCTAGATGTGTACTACAGTAAAGGATGCGAAAAACTCATTCTCACTACTGACTCACAAAAGCTAGACTTGAGCGAAATCTCTGCTGTTTGGTATCGACGCATTGCTATTGGGTCAAGAATTCCCAGTAAAATGGAGCCACAACTTAGACAAGCTTCTATTCAGGAATCCCGTGCAACAATTATGGGGATGATTGCCAGCATAAAAGGGTTCCACCTCGATTTCTTACCTAATATTCGGTTTGCTGAAAACAAGCAACTGCAGTTGCAAGTAGCGCGAGAGTTAGGTTTAGACACCCCACGGACTTTAATAACCAACAATCCAAAAACTGTCAAGCAATTTGCCTCTGAATGCGAACAAGGCATAATTGCGAAAATGCTTTCTTCCTTTGCCATCTACGACAAGGAAGGGCAAGAACAAGTTGTTTTTACAAACCCAGTGAAAGATGCCGATCTAGAAAATCTAGATGGGTTGCGTTTCTGTCCCATGACATTTCAGGAAAAATTACCTAAGGCATTGGAATTGCGGACAACAATTGTAGGAGAACGGGTGTTTACAGCTGCAGTTGACTCGCAATGCAATCCAAAGGCTACATACGATTGGCGACGGCAGGGTGTTGCATTAATCAATACTTGGCAACCTTACAATTTGCCACAAGATATCGAGAGAAAACTTCTCCATCTAATGGCTTATTTTGGCTTAAACTATGGAGCGATTGATATCATTTTGACACCAGACGGTCGCTATGTATTCCTGGAAGTTAATCCTGTTGGCGAATTCTTTTGGCTAGAATGCTACTCTGAGTTGCCTATTTCTCAGGCAATTGCAGAAGTTCTGCTTTCTTCCGCCCATACAATGCGATCGCATTTATCGATTGAAGACAGGGTGCCAAGCCTTAATAACTATTTTTCTTGCCAACGAGCAAGCTGAGATTTTTTCTTGAATCTTAGCTGGTTATGCCAACCCAAACATAACACTAAGGGAAAGTAAAAGCAAAGAGACTCAGAAGTTCAAGCACTACTTGAACTCTAGAGTACATTTCAATCAAATGATGTTTCATGGTTTTATTTCCACTATGATTATTTCTGATTTAAGTCATCTGGACACCATTTTTGAAGACAGTGCCATTATAGGTGGTACTGGACTCCTAATCGGTTTTGAAGGAATTGCTGAGGGTGACTCAAGCGATGTTAGTGCGATTGCAACAGCCTCTATTAAAGAGTTACCTCACAATGGTTTTATAGCTCATGGTAAAGCTCTTGTTGTCGCTGTAGCCTCCGATCCAGTTGATGCTACAGCTACAGCTAGTGTTTTTGGGGATGCTGAAGGCGCAAAAACTGTAATCAAGACTCACACTCGTTCTATTGACACTGGTTCTGATGCTATAGCCATTAGTCGTATAACTATACACGCCATTACCCCCCCTTCTCCAAACTAGAAACTCAATTCCGATACAGAGTATGCCTGTCGTGTTGGGTGCATCACTACGATTGCAAATTAGACATCTCCAAAAAAGAGTATAAAGACTAGCTATGCTAGTCTTTACAAGGATTGTACGCTAGCTTTGAGTCTTTCCCCAATAACAGTACAAGAGTACATTCCCAGTACGAACATCTGTAGCTATGTCATAGGATAATCAGTCTATTCTGCCGAAATTCGCAGTCATGCCGTGGACTTTCGAGAAGACTTAAATGCTGAATTAATTCCTATACAGTTACCAGAATCAATTGAAAAACAATGTTTGGCAATAGCAAAAGCATTTCTGCTATATTGAACTGCTATTGATTGACGTGTTAAGCCAAATAATGAATATATTTTTTTAGAAGCAAATTCCAGTTCAATGTTTATTCATTTTGAAAATAAAACTGGCTTCCCTACTACACAAAATTTATTAAATAAGTTGATGAATTAACGTAAGATTTATCACGGAATTATGTTAGTATAAAATATAAAATCAAGCATTCTTTTAGAAGATGTTTGTCAAGACAAAAAAATTGACGTAATTAAATCACCCAGTATAGACCCATGGAAAGCAACAAAAAATCTGACCATCAAATGGAAATTAACGACCTAATCGATCTTGCTATTACTAATGCAATGATACGAAGAGGTTTATCAGACGAAGGTTGTTTAGTTTTATCTGATGACGAAGCTGGAAAAATTGTAGGTGGTTTGAAAGTTAGCAGAGATACAGAAGCTTTAGATAGAAAGAATCCAGAAGTTATAGTAGCAGGATTTAAGCCAATTTGCCCACCCGTGATAGTTGTTGGACTGATTGCACAAGATTACGATCAACTTGCTTAATATTTAGCCTTCAAGTGTTAAAAATTCTCTTTCAACAAAGGCTAAATTAATGGAAGACATTGTTCCCAAACAAACAACCCTTTGTCCTAGTGCTAGACCCGAATCGGCGGATGGTGTTGTCTTTGGCATAGTCGGTGGAACGGCGACAGTACCCCGTGTAGCCTATCTCAAACAACTCCTGCCCGTTACAAACGAACTGATGGCAAAGACTGGCTCAGTTAAACCCGCTGAAATTTTTCGGACTGCAGCATCCTGCGTGGAATCAGGTTGTCAGCATTTTGATGGCAAAGACTGTCGTTTATCAATGCGAATTGTCGAAAAATTGCCTGCTGTAGTAGAAGAACTACCAGCCTGTTCTATCCGCCGAAATTGCCGGTGGTGGCAGCAAGAAGGCAAAGCAGCTTGTATGCGATGTCCGCAAATTGTCACAGATAACTATTCTTCATCCGAACAGTTACGTCAAGCAGCAGATCCTTCTGTTTATTTCCAAACTTAATGTATTGGAGTAAAACCTCATTCAACTGCATTCTTACAGAAAGTACCATTTAAGGGGGTAGTAATCATCATGTCCATAGAAATCTTTGAAAAAGTCAAAGACTTCCTTATCAAACTAGTTAAAGACGAAGGTTTCCGCACCCAACTTATGAGTCAGAAAGCGGAAGAAGTTAAAAAAGCTTTAGAAAGTGGTGGCTATAACTTTTCTCAACAAGAATTTGAAACAGCCGCCATCACAATATTAGAGTTAAAAGAATTAGGTGAGTTTCACGAACTTAGCGAAGAAGAATTAGTAGGAGCTTTTGGTGGTATTTCACGCATCAAAGATAGCGTTATTCAGCCACTGTACGGTGTTATTTACTGGCCTCCCAAAGGCTATCCAAAACCAACACCGATTGACCCACAACCAATGTATGGCATAGTAATCGACCCAGTTTTACAACCAATGTATGGAGTCGTTGAGCCATCATTAGAAATAGAATAACCTTGGTTAATTGTCATTGGTCAATCGTCATTGGTTCTTGGTCAATTGTCCTTAATAAATCTAATGACAAACGACAAATGACTAATGACTAATGACAAATGACAAATGACAAATAACAAATGACAAACGACAAATATTTATTATGACATATCATCGCAAAAGTTATGCAGTCTGGGAAATTACTTTAAAGTGCAATCTAGCTTGTAGCCATTGTGGTTCCCGCGCTGGAAATGCACGTTCTGAAGAACTTTCCACCGAGGAAGCTTTGGATCTTGTTAGGCAAATGGCAGAAGTTGGGATTAAAGAAGTTACGCTCATTGGCGGTGAAGCATTTTTGCGTCCAGACTGGCTGGAAATTGCCAAAGCGATTAGTGAGGCAGGTATGTTATGTGGTATGACTACTGGCGGCTATGGGATTTCATTGGAAACTGCAGGTAAAATGAAGGCAGCGGGAATTCGCACTGTTTCTGTTTCCATTGACGGTTTAGAAGAAACTCACGATCGCCTGCGGGGAAGAAAAGGCTCTTGGAAATACGCTTTTAAAACCATGAGTCATTTACGAGAAGTTGGTATTGCTTTTGGTTGCAACACCCAAATAAACCGTTTGTCAGCGCCTGAATTTCCGTGTATCTATGAGTGCATTCGTGATGCTGGTGCTCGTGCGTGGCAGATTCAACTCACCGTCCCGATGGGCAATGCAGCTGATAATGCGGACATCCTCCTCCAACCCCATGAACTACTAGATATTTACCCCATGCTAGCCCGTGTCGCCCGTCGCGCTTACCAGGAAGGAGTTCAACTCCAAGCGGGAAACAATATTGGTTACTACGGTCCTGACGAACGGCTGTTGCGGGGACGGGGAAGCGAGCATGAATTCTCATTTTGGCAAGGTTGCGGTGCTGGGCTTTCCACTTTGGGAATTGAAGCTGACGGAGCAATCAAAGGTTGTCCCTCATTACCCACTACCGCCTACACAGGTGGTAATATTCGAGAGCGTTCTTTGTATGACATTATTGAAAATTCAGCAGAATTGCGTTTGAATCTGGGAGCGGGAACGCCCGAAGGCACAAAACATCTATGGGGTTTTTGTAAAACCTGCGAATACGCAGAACTTTGTCGTGGGGGTTGCAGTTGGACTGCTCATGTTTTCTTTGACCGCAGAGGTAACAATCCTTACTGTCATCATCGCGCTCTTGTTCATGAAGAACGAGGCTTGAGGGAGCGTGTTATTCCCAAAGTGAGGGCGCAAGGATTACCCTTCGATAATGGTGAATTTGAGCTAATTGTAGAGCCTATAAATACTCCCTTACCAGAAAACGATCCACTAAACTTTAGTGCCGATCGCATTCAGTGGTCTGAAAGTTGGCAGAACAAACCCGAAGTTTCTTACTCATTGGCGGAGCAATAGCTCGTGGTAGAAAATTCAGAAATTACTAAAATTCAAGAGAAAAAAACTGACGTTGATTCATCAAAAGATGAATTAAAGAAAATTCCCCTACTTCCTCGTTCAGCTTGGAATAGGCAATTAAGCTATTTGAAAGAAATTTTTAAAGCAAAGCAAGCCTTAGATAAAAGAGAACAGATCGATAGGAATTCCAGGGATCTCAAATAGCAAAGTTTTCAGTAAGGCTCTAAGCAAATATTCCCCTGACGCGATCGCATTATTACAGTAACTCCTTTTGAGAAGTCGCAAAGATAGTATAGCAATCCTAATTGAATCGTGAAATAAAGAAACCCGGTATCTCCCAGATACCGGGGTTTGGTGAGGCTCAGTAATTGTTCAAAAATCAAATCGGATTCCTATAGCCCGACTAGGTAATGCTATTAACATAGATCTTGCGCTGTACAAAACTATTAAACGTTCAGTAGATAGATAAACTCAGGACGCTAGTTTTTCATTTAATATAAATCTAACTAGACGTATTATAAACCCCTTGCTATCTAAGTGAGTAAGGGGAACAATGTGCAGCCAACATTTAAAAAATCAGTCCCATTTAACAGAGGGACTTTAGACAAACACAAAATCTGATGCGCTCAAGTTAAAGTTTTGATGAATTAGTAAAAGATAATTATTATTATTGTATACTAATAAAGTAACAAAAACCCAGAAGTTTAAAGGACTATTTCTACTATGATTATCTCTGATTTAAGCCATTTAGATCTCATGTCTGAAGACGATGCCATTCTAGGAAGCGCTGGGGCTTTAATTGGTAGTTCAGCTATTGCTTCTGGTGACTACAACAAAAGCAAGGCTAAAACTAAAGCCTTTGCTATAGAGTTGCCTAATGGTGGTTCTCTCGCTTTAGCTTTCGGTTATGCTAACGCTAAAGCATATGGAGATGATGCTAGTGCTGACACTGATGTTTTTGGAGATGCTGACGGAGATATCGAGATTGTTAAAGGTAGAAGTTATTCCGTTAATACTCCTCGTGGGGCTTACGCTGGAAGTGTGGGTTTGGCAATAGCATTTGATCTTCCTGGATAAATTGGCTTAATTAAGTCATAACTTTAGACAGGTGTATTTCGCAAATTTTCAGAGTCGCTATTTGAACTTATTGTCAATGCGATGACTGGAGTTTCCTAAAGATCAAAAAACTGTGCGCTCGCACCGACATTCTCCAAACAGGGTATCAAACCTCAGTGGATAGTTTTGATTCCGAAGAGGATTCTAAATATTTTTCTTTGCATCTACCTTTTAATACAAAGATAATAACAACACCTGAGGCAAGTAAAGCCAGAATAGTCGAAGGTTCAGGTGCTTTAACTCTAGCCTGATTTCTCTTAATTTCTACTACCGCTAAAACTGAATCTTGAGTTATATAGCGTTCCAGAAAACCTGTAATAAAAGCTGAAGCAGTTTTTTTCTTGCCTTGCAATTTAGCCCTATAGTGAGTTTCCAAATCCATGTATGCAACATTTTCACTGTAATCAACTGCAATGAAATCGCTCTTTCCAAAAGAGTTTAAATTTCCCATAATGCTAAAAAAATCCAAGACACGCTTTTGAGTTGTGTCAACTAAGGTAAACAAAACATCTCCAGATGCTCTTGCATTTTCTCCAGGAGGAGATTCTATTTCTGTTTCAAGATATAGATCGGCTGCAAAGTCAAAAGAAAAAGTTGTGTTTGCCTTGACATCGAAGAACCCACGAACTGTAGTCGTACTTTCTGCTAGTCCCAAATAGTTTACAGTTTCACCTAAGGCTGTACTTAAAGATGAACTGGATGCAAATGGTGGTTCCACGACAAAAGCTGCTTCTGCGTCAGCAAAAGCAAGTACAGCACCCTCCTTAGAAAGGGCGAGGGTCTCAGTCTCAGCTTTAGTCTCACTCGAAAAGGGTGTGTGACTAAAGTTTAGATAGAGTGACTCGCTTTGAGACGTCGCAAAGGTAGCTGCTTCACTGGGTAATGCTGTTAACAGAGAGCTGGCGATCGCTGAAGTAGCAAGCAGCAAAAAGCGCTTGATATTTAGTAGGTATGGCTTCTTCATATAATTCACATCCGTATTGTCTACACAGTAGCCTGTCTGATTGGGTATAACCTTGATGCAAAAGTTGACAACCTCAACTAACTATAAGCTAGGAAAATTACCTAGCTCATCCCGGTGTATTGCCAAAAAGTTCTTCTTCAACAAGGAATAATACTTATGCAACCTTTGTTACTAAAGAACTGTAGTAACTACTTACCTCAGGGGCTTAATTTGAACTTACGTAACTATACTACTGTTCTTAAACCTACCATCGTATAAATTTTCTATGTGACACTGTCAAAGTTGTACAAAAGTTAAATAATGAAATTTTAATTTTATTGTCAACCTACGTTAAAGAACGCTCTTTTGAGGGGAGTATCCCAACTGCGACATGAATGTAAGATTAATTTTGCACAAGTACTTATAATTTTATCCTCAAAGCTCTATTCTATGAATTTTCGTAGAAAATTAGTATAAAGATTGAATTTTTTGTGAAGACATCTTGACAAAAAATACTCTAAGTATCTAAATTGATGGATGATTGCTGAGGCAAAAATGATATGCAGATTGATATAATTGAAGATTGTAAAACATTTAAGAAAATCAGAGAAAATTGGGATTTTGTATATGCGGCCGATCCTCAAGCTCAATTCTTCTTATCCTGGGTGTGGCTATCTGGATGGTTGTCGGTGGTGAATGAGCAGTGGTTCATATTAGCTGCCAAACCAGATACCCACGATTCATCCTATATTGCATTTTTCCCTCTGAAAATTGTACTAGAACAGCAGGATGGCGGTGGCTTTTACACTGAACTCTACATGGCAGGAAATAGCATAGCAGATTACACAGGAATGATTTGCCATCCCGGTTATGAAGAAGAAGTGATTCCTGCTTTTGCAGCTTACATCCAGCAGCAGTTAGAATGGTCTAATTTCAATGTACAAAATATTTTAGAAACAGATACAAGGATGTCCCTGTTTTTGAGGAGTTTCCCCGGAGATAGTTTTGAGTTCAGTCAACACCGCATTCAAAATCAGGGAGAGGATACTGATAATTATATGGCCCCTTATGTTTCATTAGCAGATGACTGGGATGAATATCTGCAAAACTACCTCAGTTCCAATACCCGCCAAAAAATAAGGCGCTTTTTAAGGAAAATAGAAAACTCTGACGAGTTTTCTATCACCGAGGTGAACGCAGACAATCTGGAGGCTCATATTGAGATACTACTCAGATTATGGGAGTCCACATGGAGAGAGAAAAAAGGGGATAAGTGTGACGTAATCATGAGTGTCATTCGCGCTATTTTACGTCATTGTTTTGAACATAACTGTCTGTATTTTCCGGTTCTGTGGCAAGGGGAAACACCTTTAGGAGCGATCGCGAACTTTCTTGATGTTCAGCAAAAATCCATGCTATTTGTCATTTCAGGTCGTGATAAAACCTTTAACAATCCCCCACCTGGACTTATTCTCCATGCTAACGCGATCCGATATGCTATCCAAAATGGATTTAAAATCTACGACTTTTTAAGGGGGAATGAGGAATATAAATATTCTTTTGGAGTTAAAGAGCGCCGCATTCAGCATATCGTAGTCAAATACAAAAATTGTCAGAATAGAAAATGGGATGTCAGGACTCTTCCTTTAGCCTTTCATCTCACTGTTCAGCATCATCGAGCAAATCAACTCACCAAAGCTGAGCAGGGATATCGTCAGATTCTGGAAGTTGAGTCAAATCATTCAGAAGCACTTTATGGACTGGGAGTATTGATGAGGCAAAAAGGTGAATACCAAACTGCCGAAAATCTGCTGAAAAACCTGCTTCAGGTTCAGCCCAATTCTATCAAGGCTTTATTTAGTTTGGGGAATTTATATCAAACTCAAGGTCTGTTATCCGAAGCTATAGAAACTTATAATCAAGTCTTAGCTCTACAACCGAATGCGATCGCCGCATATAATAACCTGGGCTACGCTTTACAACAGCTAGGTAAATGGGAAGATGCGATCGCCTGCTATCAAAAAGCGCTAGAACTACAGCCTGACTGCATTGAAGCTGAAGTTAACAAAGCTAATGCACTTCATGCTCAAAGAAAGCTGTCTCCAGACAAACAAGCTCATTATGCCGTGCTGAACAACGATTTAGGCAACAAGTGTAAACAGGTAGGAGATTTCAAGACTGCGATCGCCTACTATCAGCAGTCCATCTCTATGAATCCAGACTTGGCAGAAGCTCAATATAATTTGGAAATCGTGCTGCTAGAAAATTCAAGGGAAGTTTGCACTTAAATACGACGATTATCGCCAAGTACGATCTTTAAAATTGACTAGTGAAACGCATATTTGCACTTTGATTTTTTCTCTTAGGCTATCTAGTAATTGATACAACGGTAGACTTCAATACGCTTCGGATAAGCACGCGCCTCAGAAACCCAGTATCTCAAAGATACCGGGTTTCTCTAGTCGTCAATTACCGTTAACCGAACCGTATTGCGGTAGACTTTACAAACATCCTCTGAGGGCAAGCATATGCAGCCAACATTTAAAAAATCAGTACCATTTAACAGAGAGACTTTAGACAAATACAAAATCTGATGCGCTCATCTGGCTGACACTCACATCTTGAAAAAGAAGTTTTTCAGAATTCCACGTTAATAATGCACCGTTTGAAGTATCGATTAATTGATTTTTAGAAATTATTCCATCAAACCAAGTTGAAGCATTCATTTGGACCCAGAACTGAAATTCAATCTTATCGACACCCACCTCAAAATCCTTAATAACATCGTACTCCTTGTGCAAAAAGCTATTGTATTTTTGGAAGATAAAGCTGTCATGACCTGAACCACCAGCCAAGATATCATTACCATGCCCGCCAATTATGGTGTCATCGCCCCAACCACCATAAATGAGATCGTCATTTTCACCCCCATAGAGAGTATCATTACCTGAACCTCCCTCAATAATATCATTACCTTTTCTTCCTTCAATTCGATCGTTCCCCAAGCTGCCATAAATTTTATCTGCTTTATTAGTCCCTTTCAAATTATCATTCCATAATGTTCCATAAATAACATCTTTACCTAAATTACCTATTAAATTATCTCCTAGTAATTCAATAGTACTGGTATTAACTTTTACTATTGTTATGTTAGTGTCGTGCTTAAACTTCTGCTCATAAGTTCCAATAGCATCACCCTTGACGAAGTCCATATCATTGTTACGCTTGATATCAGATTCTTTATTTTTGTAGTCAATGTTGACTTGCTTGCTAGCTTTCAACTTTAGATCGTTGCTATTTTCAGAGCCGCTTAAGTTACCCGATAGCTTAAAATAACCTAATGCCTTCGGTTGATTAACATTCGTAGTATCTAAAACTAAAAAAGCTACTGTTGACTTAGCCTGGTTATATTCTGCATTAGAATTTTTAATTTCTTTAGCTGTCAGCTGTATATTAGCTGAAAAATCAAAAGAGAAAGTTTCTTTTGCCTTGACTGCAAAACTAGCGATCGCTTTAGCTTCACTGTTGCTCTTCACCTCAAAAGGACTTCCTAAACCAATGCCAGTACTATCAGTGAAAATTCCAGATAAATCTTCACGAGCAACAGCATCAGCTTCAGCAACAGCAAGAGCTACAAGACCCTTGACAGAAGTATTCGTCTGAGCGACAGTGGAAATTGCTAAAGCACTTTGACTATAGTCAGAAAATAGAGCGTTTCCTGTGGCATTGGCAAAGTTAGTGGAATTGCTGATAGGAACTCTTGGTTGTAGAAATAGAGTTTCTAGTGTAATTGATGATGACATAACAAAACTCCTGATAGTGTCTTCCTTCTTTGTCTCTCTCTCTACATCAAAAAACGTGCTTCATGGCTTATAAAAGTTTCTTTATAAGCCATTGTTTACACTCTCTACTAATATTAGAATCACAAACTAAATCTGGTAACAAACCCTGAAACGTTATCGGTTGTTTATGTAAATATACTAGTCTTATATGAAACAGTTTTGAGTAAATTTTGAATAAACTTTGAGTAAACTTTGAGTAAACTTTGAGTAAAGCTCTGGATTTTTTATTTAATTATAAAGACTGTCGTAAATTCTCTTATACTTGAATTTCTCATCCTGGAAATTTAATCAACCAGATAAAAATAATTGAAACCTTGTTTAGAGCATCAGTACACAATACTACTCGGATAAGCGGAAATTAGAACCCCGGTAATCCCTCGCAGACACTACCACAACCAAAACAAAAAAGATCGCATCTTTACACCCCGACCTGCGATCGCACATTGGTTCGGCAAACATTACATTGTCGTCTATGAAATCACTGCCAAACAGGTGATTGTTGGCGATCCGGCTGTCGCTCAACGCAACCTAACCCATGCAGAGTTCAACACTGGCTGGACTCACCGGATCGAGGCGGGGGAAACGGAGGTTTAGTTATTTTGGGGCTAGATTTCCAATCACCCAACTTTGCTTGAATGAGCGATCGCATTTTTTGAGAGTCAAAATCCTCTAAAATGTCCAGAGTCATACTACTGAGGTAAAAATTCTGCTGAGTACGATACATATGACTAGCCAACCCATCTTTATTAGGAGACACAGGGGGGGTCTGATAAATACCAACGAGCGAGAGAATTGCTGTACCCGATCTGTATAAAATTTGCGAATGAATTTGTGGAAATCAGGAAAATTATCCTTGTTAAAATCCTTTAGCTGTATGCTACCGGGATGAATTGTAACTGATAACTGTTAAATGTTAAGCATAATATTTGTAACTCTTTTCCTACTTAAAATACGGTAATAACCACATCTTTAAGAATCTAATAATTCTTGAAGAAGTAAATTATGATATACGTAATTTTACTAAAAAGTGAATAGAATTAATTTGTTTGATTTTATCTCTCTTCTTATACAATTTATACAAACACATTTTTTAAGATAAAATGAATTTTCAAGATATCATGAAGTCAATATAAATTTTAAATGAAGATTCATTTTTTCAAGAAATAAAGTCTTGACTAAGTACTAGGAAGTTTTACTATTAGTAAGCAGTAGTTTGATACACAGACTCAGGAAATGTTGCTTGGTCATTGAAATTGTCTTTCAGAGAATTTCAGATTTCCTAAAAATCTGCGTATTCAAACCAATTCTTTAATTCTGCAAACAAATTGTTTAAAATTTTGTAGATGAAAATGTTTAAGGAGTATCTTGTCTAGTTAATTTGAAATGTAAGAAACACCATCGCAACATAGGAATAAGAAGTGTTTCATATGTTCACTTCTCCTTTTCTAAAATCAAATGTTTATACCAATTTACAAAGTCATAGATATAAATTCTCATAACGAGCAGAGCCGCAACGCTAAAGATTGAAGATCGGCTTTGTGAGTCATAGAGACTTGGTATGCTACGTTTTTACATAGCTCATAATTTACGACAATTTGTGTATTTGAGAATATTTTAACCTGAAAATGTTCCTAAACACAGAAGATAATCATTAGTAAAATATGAACAGTATAGACAATATTCTTGAAACAAATGGTCAGGCGTGTAATAAATTTTTAACACCTTTTCAGCGCAAGATTCTACTGAAAAGTTGGCAAACCAATTTACAGCCAGAATACCGTCGAAGATTGGAAATTATGTTATTGGCAGACCAGGGTAAATCGCAAACCCAAATCTGCGAGATGTTGGGTTGTTCAAAAGAGATGGCACGTTACTGGAGCACTGTGGCAAAAGCAGGACTGGCACATAAATGGCAAGAACAACCGAAAGGTAGACCCAAGACAGTGAATGACCAATACATTGAAAGATTAAAAGAATTAGTAAGTGATAGCCCTCGTGAGTATGGCTATGGATTTGATACCTGGACTGCTCAATGGTTAAGCAAACATCTAGCTCAAGAATTGGGTATTGAAATTAGCGATCGCCACATCAACCGCTTGCTGAAAAAGATGGGACTTTCCAAGAAACAGAAAAGCTCTTCTAACAAACAAGCAATGGAGCAGTCAAAGGATAGTGTGATCGCGATCGGTGACTTGCAATCCAACTTTGAGCCAACTTTCCATTGGTCATTCAATTTAATTCAGAACAACTAACCACTAACTAGTATGCTATCAGAGTTTTCTCCACAACAACTAGGTCAACAACTCATCAGTATTATAGGTGAGCAACTTCCAGAACAGGAACTGGCTTCATACTTGGCAATGATAGAAATTATAGAACCACCAGCAGCAAAGCAGTTCTGGCAATCAACAGATACTTATGTGGGAATTTATATAGTCCTTGCTGGTAAAGTGAGACTGCTGGATAGTTCTGGTAATTTAATCTCTACCCTTGCAGTCGGAGCATCATTTGGCGAAGTAACTCTTTTTACAAAAGAAAATTTCAGTCCATATACTGCTAGAGCCTCATATAAATTGAAGCTTTGCTATCTTAACGAAGAAATTTTGCAGATTTTAATAAGTAAATATCCTAATATCCAGGCTCACCTATTGGCTCGTGCAGAAAGTTGGGATTTGCTCATTCGTTCTTACCAACAACAAGCAGATACATCTTATACAAAGGATGTATTGATGACCTCTAACTCAAAGATTGATGACCAAAAGAGCCATCACTACGATTCTTTTCCAAAAGTCAATCGGAGGAAAGTCATTCCATTTCCCGCGCAGACAGTACCACAACCAAAACAAAAAAAACCGCGTCCTTACTTTCCTAGTCCCAAAGTCAAAGTGGGGCAAATGTGGGAACGACTGACCCGGCGCTATCCGTTCTTTGAACAACAAAGCCTTGCAGATTGTGGTGTAGCCTGCTTAGTGATGATTGGTCGCTATTGGGGAAAACGCTTGAGCGTCAATCGATTGCGAGATTTAGTCAATGTCAATCGCAGTGGTGCATCTTTACGTGCATTAGCAGCCGCAGCAGAAAGCATTGGTTTTGCTACCCGACCTGTAAAAGCTAGTCTCGATAAATTGGCAGAACAACCCCTACCTGCGATCGCGCATTGGGAAGGTAAACATTACATTGTCGTCTATGAAATCACTCCCAAGCAGGTGATTGTTGGCGATCCGGCTGTCGCTCAACGCAACCTAACCCATGCAGAGTTCAACACTGGCTGGACTGGTTATGCGTTGTTATTGCAACCTACAGCAGTACTCAAAGAAAGCCAAGAAGCAAGTACACCATTCTGGCAGTTGTTCGAGTTAGTCAAACCACACACCACTGTGCTACTAGAAGTATTCATGGCTTCTGTGTTTATTCAGGTGTTTGGGCTAGTAACACCGTTATTTACCCAGTTGTTATTAGACCGAGTGATTATTCAAGGTAGCACCATAACCTTAACTGCTGTTGGTCTAGGCTTGGTCATTTTTGGTTTGTTCCGCGTCGCCATGAACGGACTACGACAATATCTGCTGGATCACACTGCAAATCGAGTCGGAATAGCTTTGCTGGTGGGTTTTATCAAACATACCTTCCGCTTACCCTTAGCCTTTTTCGAGTCCCGTTACGTCGGCGATATTATTTCTCGCGTCCAGGAAAATCAAAAAATTCAGCGCTTTCTTACAGGAGAAGCACTGTCAATCATTCTCGATTTGCTGACGGTGATTGTCTATATAGGATTGATGTTCTGGTATAGCTGGCAGATGGCATTGCTAGTGCTATTGGTTATACCACCTTTTTTTCTACTAACTCTCGTAACCACACCTTTACTCCGTCGTATCAACCGTGAGGTGTTTAATGCCTTAAGCGAAGAAAACAGTTATTTGATTCAATCCCTCACAGGAATTCGTTCTATTCGGTCAATGGCAATTGAACAAACAGTGCGCTGGCGGTGGGAAGAACTTCTGAATCATTTGACTAAAAAAATGTTTGGCGCTCAAGTCGTTGCAAACCAACTGCAAATTTTCAGTTCTACCATCGAATCATTGGCAACCACAGGATTACTGTGGTTTGGAGCATGGCTCGTGATTCAAAACCAACTCTCCATTGGGCAACTCGTTGCTTTCAATATGCTGTTAGGCAACGTCATTCATCCTTTCCAGCGTTTAACAGTACTGTGGAATCAACTGCAAGAAATTGTTGTAGCCACTGAGCGGATTAATGATGTTCTAAAAGCAGAACCAGAAGAAGATTTACTTTTATCACCCCGCGAGTCCTTACCAAAACTTCGCGGTCACATCCGCTTCGAGAATGTCACTTTCCGCTACCACCCAGAAAGCGACACGAATATACTGGAAAACATTAACTTTGAAATCCAGCCCAAACAAACTGTAGCGGTTGTAGGACGTAGCGGTTCTGGAAAAACAACGCTTTCTAAATTAATCTTGGGGCTATATCCTCCCACTACAGGTAAAGTCTTAATTGATGGTCACGATGTGGCTCATATTTCTCTCAAATCGATGCGTTCTCAAATGGGTGTTGTTGACCAAGAGACTTTCTTATTTGGCGGTACAATTCGAGAAAACATTAGCATTGCTCACCCAGAAGCTACTTTAGAAGAAATTACTGAGGCGGCATATTTAGCAGGGGCAGATGAATTTATTCGACAACTACCACTCCGATACGAAACTCAAATCGGTGAAGGCGGTGGAATGCTCTCTGGCGGTCAACGCCAACGTCTAGCGATCGCCCGTGCATTGTTAGGTAATCCACAGTTCTTAATTTTTGATGAAGCCACCAGTCACCTAGATGCAGAATCAGAACGCATCATTCAGAACAACTTGAAGACCATTCTGAAAGGACGTACTAGCTTGATTATTGCTCATCGCCTCTCTACCATACGCGATGCTGACTTGATTCTAGTGTTAGACCGAGGGATTTTGATCGAAAGCGGTACCCACGATGAATTAGTCGCGAAAAAAGGACATTATTACTACCTCAACCAAAAACAACTTGCTCAAGTGGTTTGAGTCATTTGTCATTTGTCATTTGTCATTTGTCATTGGGTATTATTCTTTCCCTCACTCCCTCACTCCCTCCTTACTCTCTACTCCCCACTCCCTACTCCCCACTCCCTACCCCCTTCATATGGCTAATCCATCTAATAATTCATCATCAATATTCTCTCCATCTGACGATCGACAAAGAACCGATACTGTCTCTAATTCAGTTAAGGAACATCATCCTGTAGAAGATCGCGCCAATGATTGGTCTTACGGTACTGAGGAACTTTTAGATGCTTTACCAAAACGTTGGACTCGCTCTTTGCTGTATATGCTTGTGGTCTTTAGTGCGATCGCTTTACCTTGGGCGATGTTCTCAAAAGTGGATGAGACGGGAAGTGCTAGAGGACGTATTGAACCATTAGGCGCAGCGCAAAGATTAGATACTCAAGTCAGTGGAAGTATCATTGCGGTTAAAGTCAAAGAAGGAGAGTCAGTAAAAGCAGGACAGGTTTTAGTCGAACTGGAATCGGATGTCCTAAAAACCGATTTGCAACAGACACGCGCAAAGCTCGAAGGACAACAAAATCGGCTGGCGCAGCTGCATTTACTCAAAAACCAACTGCTACTGGCAATTAGTGTCCAACAACAACAAAACCAATCTCAGGAATTAGAAAAGATTGCCCAAGTTAATCAAGCAAAGCAAAACTTGGATGCAAAACAGAGTACCTATAACTTACAAAAATTGGAGAAACTCGCTTTAGTTGACCAAGCAAAGCAAAACCTGATTTCTAGCCAGACTGTCTATCAATTAGCTAAAACTCGTTGGAGTCGGGATTTAAAAGAAGTCCAACGCTATCACAAACTTTTACAAAAGGGCGCAATTCCCGAAATCAAAATTGTGGAACTGAAAAAAGCAGCAGAAGAAAGCCAACGATTGCACGAGCAAACTCAATCGGATATTAAACAAGCTCAGTTGCGTCTAGCTGAAGAGCACAACCGCTATCAGGCGATTATACGCCAAGCACAAGCAGATATTGAACAAGCAAAACTGAGACTTGCTGAGCAACAAAGCAGTTATAAAAGTGTGCTTCATACTGGTAGGCTGGCTCTGTTGAAAAATCAGGAACAACTCAAAGATCTGCAAACACAAATAACTAGCTTGCAATCTGAGATTGCTCAAACAAACAGCCAGATAACATCCTTAAAGCTTCAGTTAGAGCAGCGAGTTGTTAAATCTCCTGTGGATGGAGTGATTTTTGAGTTACCTATTGAGAAGCCAGGAGCCGTAGTACAACCAGGTGAGATGATAGCCCAAATAGCTCCCAAAGACACTCCTTTTGTACTTAGAGCCTCTATACCCAGCCAAAATAGTGGTTTCTTAAAAGTAGGAAATAAAGTAAAAATTAAGTTTGATGCCTATCCTTTTCAGGATTACGGAACAGTATCCGGACGCGTCAGTAGAATTTCACCAGACTCCAAAATTCAGGATACAAATGAAGGCAAAATGGAAACTTTTGAATTGGATATTACTCTAGATTCGTCTGATATCCAAGCTGGTAATCTACGTATTCCTTTAACTCCCGGTCAGACAGCGACAGCAGAAGTCATTACTCGACAACGCCGGGTGATTGATTTTATCTTAGACCCATTTAAGAAGCTACAAAAAGGTGGCTTAGAACTTTAGTAGGGGCGCAATGCCTTGCGCCCGTACAGTGGTTAGCAATGCCTTGCGCCCATACAGTGGTTAGTGGTTATATTCAACTAACAAACAACAACCAAAAACTAACAACTATCAACTATCTTTGGAGAATTAAATCATGTTAAATTTCTTGAATATATCCCTAAAAGACATCATTTTTCAATTAAAAGTTTCCTATCAAATTCCAGGATTAGTAGAAGCGATCGCTGCTCGTAAAATTATTATAGATACTGCTCAAAAAGCAGGTATTAAAGTCGATATCACCTCACTACAACAAGCAGCAGATAGCCTGCGGTTAGCTAATAATCTACTAAAAGCCGAAGATACTTGGATGTGGCTACAAAAACATCATCTTACCTTAGAGGAGTTTGAACAATTAGCAGAAATAAACCTGTTATCTGCAAACTTAGCGAGTCATCTATTCGCTGACAAAGTTGAACCCTTCTTTTACGAACACCAACTTGATTACCTTGCAGCCGTTACCTATGAAGTTGTCTTAGACGATGAAGATGTAGCTTGGGAAGTTTTTTATGCTCTGATAGAGGGCGAAATGAGTTTCCAAGAATGTGCTCGCCAATATATCCAAAATCCAGAACTACGTCGCGCTGGCGGGTATCGTGGTGTGCGGTACCGCAGCAATTTTCCAGCAGAAATTGCTGCTCTTGTCTTTGCTGCAAATCCCCCTCAGTTACTCAAACCCATTGTTACCTCTAAAGGTGTCCATCTCCTCAGCGTTGAGGAAATTATTCAACCAGAATTAAACCAGCAGCTACGTTTGAAGATTATGACTGATTTGTTTTCTACATGGTTAAAGGAACAAATTGCGGAACTAGAAATTGTCACGCAGCTTGAACCAGACTCTTATTCTCAAACCTTTCCAGAACTTCTAAAACTGGCTTAGAAGCAATTTATAATGTGTTAGCAGAAGCGGAACGTATCTACGTTATCCTATAAGATTCAGATAAGCTCAGTTTAAAAACCCGGTTTCTTATTCAAGAAACCGGGTTTTTACATTTGAGATTTTTTTATGTTGACGACTTATCTGTGATTATCAGGTAAATCAGATAAGCTGCAAATGCTTTTAATAATGTGGTGGCAAATATTTTAAAAGGATTTCCACCAAAGACAGATGCAGACTCATTTTCAGACAATTCACTCAGAAAAGTATCAGAAGAAGATAACATCTGGTCATTAGGACGACGTAAATCAGAAATTGCAATTTTAGCCATGATTGTTCTTAAATTAATGATTAAAGATCTGTACTATTTCTGTCCTGCCTGAAGATTACCTATTTGAATGAACCGCAAAGACGCAAAGGACACAAAGAAAGAAGAGAAGAAAATAAGTAATCTTGTAGCGATATGGGAGTAGTCTTATCTTTGAAGAACTTTGGAAGAAGAGTGATGAGAGTTTCTTTAAAATAGCTGATTGTAGAGGTTTAAAATCTCAACGCTTATGAATTGCTTGTTTTAGATTGGGGATTTTTACCCCAACCTAAAATCAAACGTCTTCCTTTTTTCTTCATTTAATCAGAAGGTAAGTTATACCATTTATGGATAAACTTGCTGCATAAAAAATTAATTAGCAAAAAAAATAAAGTAGTATAACATCCCTGATTGTTTGCGTTCTCAATTATTTGACCAACTGGTAAATCGCTAAAATTCCTGTTCCTTTCAAGAAGGTATCTTGCAGGATTTTAGCTATTTCTACTGCAAAAGCACCGTAGCCCAGTACAAAAGAAGTGAGCGCATCACCACCGTTAACACAAGTAGTTTCTGTTTCAGCGACTTCATTGATAAAAGATTTTGAGTCTACTGTTAATTCAGAAATTGTGATTCTAGACATAATGTTTATCTCCTTAAGTTGTCTTGTTGTTTGGCTTAAGCACTTGTTTGCTTCAGCCATGTTTATATATTTAATGATTTCAAAGGTAAAATCAAGCTTGGATAATTAGTTTTTTGGACACAAATCCAGGCGAAAAAGTCTGTTATTTCTTCTGAGAATGGTCATTTTTTTGAATTACTAAATGTGGCTGTAAGGCAATTTTTTCTTAACAGGCTGCTAATTCATAACTTCACTCAGTTATTCCTCGGCTTTTTGGTTTTTTTTAGGTTAAACTGCATTATCAATAAGACAAAAATCCAGGCTTTTTTGGTCGTAAAACTTCTTTTGTCTTTCTAGTAGTCTGTCAACTTTGATTTGATGGATAACGCCTTTGCCACGAAACCCGGTTTCTTAAAAAAACCGGGTTTCTCAAGTTCCTCAAAAAAACATTGACACTTTACTAGAACACACACTCTATCTCTGCGTTGAGTTTTTGCATCGATGACTGCGATCGCACCTGTGGATTGCGAGACAGAATTTTTGATTATACACTATTTCATGTAATTTAAATACAAGTCAATATATCTTATCAAAGTCCAGCCCAGTTCAGTCAATAATATTTTTCAATTTTCTAAAAAAATGCACATAAACTTTCAAAGTGAATAATTAAATAGTTATATAAACATATAATAATTGATAAATCAATATAGATTTATAAAAGTCTATGTTTAGCGATCAAATTGTGAAAATTCATACTTTGTACATAATATGTTGATTTTTTTATAAAGTTCTCATGAATGTTATATGAACAAATAATTTATTTTTTAAAAAGGCTTGACAAAATGTAGGTAAACGGTGATATATTAGCTGAGATTATCATAATTAATGTCACCGTGCCTGGGTTGTCCATCTTAATGTTGGGTAGTCCGATCGAATAAGAGCAGTAAAGCTTGAATTTACCAAGCTTTGCAAAGTAGACATTTTTAAAGTTGAAGCAGCTCCTTGGGTAATGTCTAGAAGGTTTCCTATGGTAGTCTAGCTAAAGTTATTCAGAAGGTTAATGCTAGCTCTTGAATCTTCATTTTTTCATGAAGGTTACTGAGTTGGTTACAGTATTTTGTTTGTAGCAAGAAGGTGAAAACAGTAGGCTTCTAGTCTAGCCAGCAATTAGATATTGTGTTTTAACCAAGGTAGGAGAAGCTTTGATTTGTTTGGACATCGTTCATCACGATTTTTACGTATCTTAAACAGGGGGGTCTACTACCATTTTATTAAATAACTTTGTGTTTCTTATCTAGTCAGTTCAAGTATTGAACTGTTGATAGACAAGTTTTTTGAGATAAGATCGTTAGAATTTTAATTCAGACCAAAGACTAGGTGCTTTTGGTGACTGTAAAGTTACGCAATCAGTTTTTCCTAACAACTACTAGCGGAATAAATTACCATCATCATTGAGCGATGTCCTCTTAAAATAAGGGCTTGCTATTTTTGTGGAGGAACTTCAGATAGATTCCCCTAGAGTGTCTAGCAACCTTAAGTTGTGCTATTTCGCACAAAAGATTGGCCAATTGTTACAAAAGTTTTGGTGTGAAGGACGTAATCATACAGAATGCAGAAGGGGGAGCCTCCTAAAAAGCCATTCCCAGGCGGAGCTTGGGAACGAGGTGAGGGGTCAGGCTCCTGAATGACTCAACATCCCAAAGCAATAAGGGAATTCCCTAAAATCAGTTACAAATCACTTACGGATGTAGATGTCACATCTTTGCCACAAAGAATTGAACAGACACAGATAATTTACTTATCCACATTCTAGAGTTGACTGTAAGTTGCTCCCGAACTATGTCACATCAATTAAGTCCAACACAGGGTTTTGAAAGCTATGACTTTACTGACAGCAAGTTCTTAACGCCTTTTCAAAGGCAGACATTGCTGAAGAATTTGCAAACTAATTTGCAACCAGAGTACCGACGTAGGTTGGAAATTATGTTACTGGCAGATATGGGGAAATCTCAAACTCAAATTTGTCAGATTTTAGGCTGTTCTCAAGAGATGGCAAGGTATTGGAGTTCTGTAGCAGAAGCCGGTTTGGCACATAAATGGCAAGAGCGACCAATAGGCAGACCTAAGACTGTCAACGATCAATTTATGGAACGCTTGAAAGAATTGGTAAGCCGTAGCCCTCGTGATTATGGCTACCCATTTACGACATGGACTGCCCAATGGTTAAGTAAACATTTAGCTCAAGAATTTGGCATTGAAATCACCGATCGCCATATCAATCGCCTGCTAAAACAAATGGGGCTATCGACGAAACGGAACTGCTCGAGCGACAAAAAAACGACAGATTCTCCCAAGGATACTGGTATTAAGATTTGTGACCTGCAATCCAACTCTGAATCTAGTTTCCATTGGTCAATTAATCTTTTTCAAACAGGTATTCAGAGTAAGTCAATAATTTAATTAAGGAGGGAGAATGCTATCAGAGTTTTCCCAACAACAGCTAAGTCAACAACTTACTGTCAGCTTAGGTGAAACCCTTTCAGAAGAGGAATTACAGAGTTGCGTAGAGGCAGTGGAAATTGTTGAGCCACAGGTGGCCAAGCAGTTTTGGCAAGCAACAGAAGCCAAAAAAGGCATTTACATCATTCTTTCAGGAAAAGTCAGGCTCCTAGATAGCGCCAATGATTTAATCACCACTCAATCAGCAGGTGCGTCATTTGGTGAGTTAACTCTATTTGCGGAAGAAGGCTTTCAGCCTTATGCTGCTAGAGCCTCCACAAACTTAAAGCTTTGCTATCTTAAGCAAGAGATATTGCAAGGCTTGATGAGTAAATATCCCAAAGTTCGCGAGCATTTGCATAGACGTGCGGAGCTTTGGGATTTATTATTGTTGTGTCGCCAAAACTTGGAGTTGACTCGCGATACATCAGTAGAAGAGATACTCAAAGTCTTATCCCTGTTTACGAGATACAGCCTGGAAACTGGTCTTTTGCCACGAGAATTCACTCAACATAGCAAGTTGTGGTTAATTCAGAAAGGGGAACTGCAAAATTCTCAAGGTTATTCCTTGATCCCAGGTAATATTTATGGAACTCATCAAATAGGAAAACGGGAGGTAACTCAACCAACAGTTGTTTACATTCTGAAGGATTTTAACTGGCAAATAGCACTAGAATATTGGCAACAATTAGCAGACTTTGCAAATTGCAAGCAAAAGGAAAACTTAGTTCTTGTTGATGAAAGCAGAATTAATCATCCAAGTCAGCCCAAACAAGAATCCTTACCCTCCTCAAAAAACATCATTCCATTTCCACTTGCACACAGAGAGTCGCAGCAAGAACAGAAGCAAAAGAAACAACGTCCATATTTTCCCAGCCCCAAGGTAAGAGCGGGACAGATGTGGGGGCGTCTCACTCAGCGCTACCCCTTCTATGCACAACAAAGTGCTTCAGACTGTGGTGCAGCTTGCTTAGTCATGATTGGTCGTTTTTGGGGTAAGCGCTTTAGTGTCAATCGGTTGCGGGATTTAGCTAACGTTAGTCGTAATGGCTCAACTTTACGTGCTATGGCAGCAGCCGCAGAAACTATTGGCTTTACGACCCGACCTGTCAAAGCCAGTCTGGATAAGTTAGCACAACAACCCCTACCAGCGATCGCCCACTGGGAAAGTAAACACTATATTGTCATTTATGAAATTACAAAAAGAAAAGTGATTGTCAGCGACCCTGCTATTGGTCAGCGCACTTTAACAAGTGCCCAATTTAAAGAAGGTTGGACTGGGTACGCTTTGTTATTACAACCTACAGCCATACTAAAAGAAGCCTTTGAAGAAACTGAAGGTTTTTGGAGATTTTTCGAGTTAGTCAAACCCCACTCCTGGGTTTTACTTGAAGTGTTTGCTGCTTCATTGTTAATTCAAATATTTGGGCTAATCACGCCATTGTTTACTCAGTTACTGCTAGATCGAGTCATTGTGCAAGGTAGCACCCTCACATTAAACGCTGTCGGTTTAGGATTGCTGATTTTTGGGTTGTTCCGGATTGCTATGACTGGACTGCGGCAATATCTGCTGGATCACACTGCTAACCGCATTAGTCTGGCACTGTTAGTGGGTTTTATCAAACATACCTTCCGCTTACCCTTGTCGTTCTTCGAGTCGCGTTATGTCGGCGATATTATTTCTCGCGTTCAAGAAAATCAAAAGATTCAGCGCTTTCTTACAGGAGAGGCATTGTCAATTTGCCTAGATTTATTGACAGTGTTTATCTATGTGGGATTGATGTTTTGGTATAGCTGGCAAATGGCATTGATAGCGCTTGCGATCGTACCGCCATTTTTTCTACTAGCAATACTGGCTACACCTTGGTTTCGTCGCATCAACCGCGATATTTTTAGTGCCATAGCGAGTGAAAGCAGCTATTTGATTCAAGCTCTTACAGGTATTCGTTCCATCCGCTCAATGGCAATTGAACAAACGGTACGTTGGCATTGGGAGGAGCAATTGAATCATTTGTTCAAAAAAATGTTTGGCGGGCAAGTTGTTACCAACCAGCTACAAATTTTCAGTTCTACTATTGAATCTTTGGTAACAACAGGACTACTGTGGTTTGGGGCATGGCTGGTGATTCAAAATCAACTGACTATTGGGCAATTAATTGCCTTTAATATGTTGTTAGGAAACATTATCTTACCTTTCAAGAGGTTAACGGTTCTGTGGAATCAACTACAAGAAGTCATTATTTCTACTGAACGCATTAATGATGTTTTAGAAGCGGAACCAGAAGAAGATTTACACTCATCATCTCGACGTGTACTACGTAGACTTCGCGGTCAAGTTCAGTTTGAGAATGTGACTTTCCGCTATCACCCAGAAAGCGATATTAACGTGCTGGAAAATCTCAGCTTTGAAATTCAGCCAGAGCAAACTGTGGCAGTCGTAGGGCGTAGTGGTTCTGGAAAAACAACCCTATCTAAATTGATTTTGGGTTTGTATCCACCAACGAATGGCAGGGTGTTAATTGATGGTCATGATGTTATGAACATTTCCCTCAAATCACTACGCCAACAGATTGGTGTAGTGGATCAAGATACATTTTTGTTTGGAGGTACAATTCAGGAAAACATTAGTATTGCTCATCCAGAAGCCACGATGGACGAGATTATCGAAGCAGCACGTCTGGCTGGAGCCGATGAATTTATTCAGCATCTGGCAATGGGTTATGAAACTCAAATTGGTGAAGGTGGTGGTATGCTTTCCGGAGGACAACGCCAACGCCTAGCTATTGCCCGTGCTTTGTTAGGAAATCCTCGTTTTATCATTTTTGATGAGGCTACAAGTCATCTAGATACGCAATCAGAACAGATAATTCAAAACAACTTGAAAGATATTCTTAAAGGGCGTACTAGCTTGATTATTGCTCATCGCCTTTCTACTGTACGCAGTGCTGATTTAATTCTAGTTTTAGACCGAGGTGTATTAGTTGAAAGCGGGACTCACAATGAATTGATTGCTAGAAAAGGACATTACTTCTACCTTAACCAACAGCAGTTGGCTCAAACAAATTGAAAAGAGGGTGATTCTGATGCCAAATCAATATCAAAATTCATTGCTTGCGGAAACGGAACAAGACGAGCTTAATAACTACACCGTCTCCGAGCCAGATACCGTAGAAGATGCCAAGGATTGGTTCTATGGCACCGAAGAACTACTAGACGCTTTACCACGAATCTGGACGCGATCGCTACTCTATTTTTTAATACTCTTTACAGCAATTGCCTTACCTTGGGCAACCCTATCAAAGGTGGATGAAACAGGTAGCGCGAGAGGACGTATTGAACCAAAAGGAGCCACTCAAAAATTAGACAGTCCAGTACTGAGTAGCGTGATTGCTGTAAAAGTTAAAGAAGGTGATAGTGTCAAAGCCGGACAGATTCTGTTGGAGTTGGACTCAGATGTCCTGAAATCAGAACTCAAACAAGTGTTAGATAAACTGGAGGGATTGCAAAATCGGCGAAACAACTTAGATCTCGTCAAAAATCAAGTGCTGCTGTCTCTACAGACTCAGAAGCAACAAAATCAGGCTCAACAACTAGCAAAGCTTGCTCAAGTAGAACAGGCGCAACAGAATTTTAAGACTCTCAAAAGTATGTATAACTTACAGAAAGAGGAAAAATTAGCTAAAGTCAATCAAATGCAGCAAGCTGTTAAATCTAGCCAAGCAGCCCATAAGTTAGCAGAAGTTCGCCTTCAAGCTGCTCAAGAAAAAGTTCCACGCTATCAACAAGCATTTAATGATGGTGCAATTTCACAAGATCGCTTTCTGGAAATAAAACAGTTGGTGAAAGAAAATGATGAGCGAGTTAAGCAAGCTCAGACCGAGGTATCTCAGGCTATATCCAGTTTTCAAGAACAACAAAGCAGTTATAAACGAACTCTTCACCAAGCTAAGTCAGAGATTGAACAAGCAGCACTCCATTTACAGGAAGTACAACGCAGTTATCAAAGTCAGATTCATACAGGTAAACTGACAGAGCTAAAAACAGAGGAACAAATTAAAGAACTGCAAACACAAGTGAATTCTTTGTTATGGGAAAGTGTTCAGACGAAAAGTCAAGTCACATCCATCAAGATTCAATTGCAGCAACGGGTAGTGCGTGCTCCCATAGACGGTGTGATTTTTGAGTTACCTTTATCCAAACCGGGTTCTGTTGTTCAACCCGGTCAAAAAGTTGCCCAAATTGCCCCTAAACATACTACTTTCGTGTTGAAAGCCCAAATGCCTAGCGAGCAAAGTGGTTTTTTGAAAGTGGGAATGCCAGTCAAAATTAAGTTTGACGCTTATCCTTTTCAGGACTATGGAGTAGTACACGGTAAAGTTAGCCAAATTGCACCTGACTCAAAAGTTGTAGAAACAAATCAAGGCAAAGTAGAAACTTTTGAATTAGACATTGCTTTGGAACAACCTTACATCCAAAATGGCGACAAACGGATTGCTATAACTGCTGGTCAGACAGCAACTGCTGAGGTGATTGTCCGTCAGCGTCGTGTCATCGATTTCATCTTAGATCCCTTTAAGAAGTTACAAGCAGGAGGTTTAGAGCTTTAGTCACTCAGTCTTGTGAACTTTGCACCCACAACACTCTTTATAAAAATCTCCCTTCCCTACTCCCCATTGCCCCTTATCCCCAGAGGGGGTACCGAGTTCCCCACTCCCCACTCCCCACATGAAATTGGAGTCATACTATGTCAAACGTCTTGACTGTTTCTGTTTTAGATATCCTCTACCAAATTAGAATTTCATGCCAAATTCCTACCTTAGCCGAAGCGATCGCAACTCGGAAAATCATTATCGATACAGCCCTTAAAAACGGCATTAAAGTTGAGCCAGAAGAACTTCAACAAGCAGCAGACCAAATACGCCTAGCCAATCAACTCACGAAAGCAGAAGATACTTGGGCATGGTTGAACAAGTACCATCTTACTTTAGATGATTTTGAAGACATGGCACACACCAACATACTTTCTAATAAGTTGGCAATTTATTTATTTGAAGAAAACGTTGAAAAGTTCTTTTACCAACACCAGCTTGATTATACTGGAGCCGTAACGTATGAAGTGATTGTAGATGATGAAGACGTGGCATTAGAACTGTTTTATGCCGTGCAAGAAGGCGAAATTTCTTTTCAAGAAATCGTCCGTCAGTACGTCAAAGAACCAGAAGTTCGCCGTGCAGGAGGATATCAGGGTATTCGACGGCGAACGGATTTTAGACCAGAAATAGCAGCCGCTGTTTTTGCCACTACACCACCACAGATTCTCAAGCCAATTGTGACTCAAAAAGGAGTGCATCTCATTTGGGTCGAAGAAATTATTCAGCCTGAGTTAGACGAGCAATTGCGGGTTACAATTCTAGGAGATTTATTTGCAGCTTGGTTAAAGCAAGAAATAGAAAAATTGGAAATTGTAATTCAACTTGAGGAAAAGAATTGTGATGCCAAGGATGATTTGGTGAAATCAATGAAAGCGTCATAGCCTGTTTTTCTGTTATGGCAATCCTATTTGATTTGTAAAAATTTGCGGTATTCCGATCCCGGACTTCTCAAAGAAGTCGGGGATCTAACTTTTGACTTACACATTTAGGATTCAACCAAGGTCAAAGTTTTGAGCAGTGAATAGAGCTTGGTTAGTTATATCTGTTTGATTTACTAAGTTACCAAGAACACTTATCGAACCACCTTGATTGAGGTCTTGGGAGTAAACGACTCGGGAAAAGCCGAGGTTAAGGTTGAAGTAGACAAAAAAACCTTTTGTTGCTGTAATGGCATTGTTATCTGCGATCGCTTTTGCAGCAGCAGCAGCATTGGGAAATGGGTCTAACAAAACGAGTAGATTGCTATCTCCGTAAAGCTGGGAGCTATTTCCGGCTTGAAAAGTGAGTTTGTCAACGCCAAACTGCTGTTTATTAAAGGACACCTTATCTTCTGCAAATCGGAAATCCGTCAGCACATCTGTTTGTGTTGGTGTACCATCATAAAATGGGTAATCAGAGAACAAGAAGGTGTCTTTACCCTCTCCGCCAGTGAGAGTGTCTGCTCCACGACCACCACTAAGGACATCGTTACCGTACCCACCATCAATGGTATCGTCGCCATTCCCACCATAGATTACGTCGTCACCATAATCACCAACAAGAGCGTCATTGCCATCTCCGCCAGCAATGACAACAGAGCCTGAGTAACTGTTGTTGCTACTAGATTCTGTCAATCCAGAAATGTTGTAACCACTGGAAAAATCTACCACAGTTAGCATACTACTTCCTCCTTCTCAGACTGATTTAAGTAGTTCAGTCAACCTACTGCTGGTTGAAATTCTTCAAATTCTGAATCCAAACTTGAAACATTGAGTTCATGATTTGCTCTCTCACCGATTCATTAAGTTCTGTTGGAAACCATTTTTCTACACGCAGAACATGATATCCTAATTTTGTTTGAACCGGACCAACAATGTCGCCTTCTTTAACATTGGTAATAGCTTGCTCAATTTCTGTCATGAGTTCTACCAAAAAACGAACTCCAACAAAGCCTCCATTTTCTTGGGACTGTTTACCTTTTGAGTATTCCAAAGCTAAAGCACTGAAAGAAGCGTGACCCTCTCGCAATATATGGATGATTTTCCAAGCAGTTGCTAAATCCGCAGCCAGTATCTGTGAGAGCGCTACGCGTCTGTACCTGTTGCGGTTGTTAATATAACCACCATCTACAAGTGCGCCAAACAGGTGTTCCTTGAGCTTTCGCTCTAACAAAGAGACTCTAATTCCTTCCGACCAGTCTTCTAAACTGATGCGCTGTTGGTCAAGCCAAGCCATAGTTTCTGTAGTTCCCCACAATTTGTGTTCTTGACGGAAAGCATCTCCAGCTGCTTGCCATTCCTCGTCGGATACTGTAATTCCTAACTTCTCACAGTTAGTTAAAATCAATGCATCCCGCTCAGCAAAAGTGGCGATTTCGGCAAATTTTGCTGAATGTCGTAAATAAGTTACAATGTCAATGTCTGTTGCAGGAGGAACTATCACAGGAGTAGAGATTCCATCCTGCGATCGCTCTTTGTTAGCGGTTAGTGTGGATGGTTTTGCTTGCTCTAATTGTTCGGGCATAATTTTATAATATTGCGATTATTGAAAGTACACTACAAACAGTTATCAAATTATCGAGAACTGCCAACCAGTAAGCGTTCCGTAGGAATTTCGTTGGGTTTTATATGATTGCGATGCAAATCCCCATACAGGTTAAGGTAGTCTAATTCTTGCTGGGTGAACTTACCTTTCTGGATGCTTGCAAGCGCTGCATCAACTTCTTGACGATTTCGCCAACCTGCTAAAGCAACATCAACACTATTTTGGCTCAAGGAATAGCGATATAAATCTGGAACTGAAGGTACCCAGCATTCTCTTGGCAACCCAGCAGGTGGTTCCCAGAGAGAACCCATCATCCCTGCTGACTTAAAGGTGACTATACCGGGACGCTGCGGATCGTTAGCATCCAAATGAGTAAAAACCTTCTTTTGCGCTGTACGGTGAGCAACATTGTGTCGCACCATGACAACATCCAATAAAGGACTATGCATCCACTGTTGTGCTAAGTCTAGATCGTGGAAAGACGCACCAATATAGCGAACGATACCCATTTTTTTCATCCGCTCGCAAGTGCCGAACCATCTCTCAATTTGTCGTTGAAATACGCTGTTTGGACCTCGCAAGTCGTTAGAGACACCCAAGCAATCCTGCATCGCTTGATTATCTTTACTACCAATCCATCCCCAAAAGAACACATCAATATAATCCATTCGCAAATCTGCCATTTGATCCAGTAAAGCAGATAATACTGAATCTGGACTTTTGAGTACGTAAGTTACAGTTGCTAAAACCACCTTTTCTCTTACTGAAGACCGCCGTCCGCACAGCTTCCTTAGCGTATCAGCCATCGAACTGTAAAGAAAGTGGTGTAAATCGCTAGAGTAGAAGAAATAATTAATTCCTTGCTCAAAAGCGTACATTGTATCCTCACTAGAGATGTGTCCACCACCACCCAATCCCAGACAACTGACTGTCAGGTCTGTTCTTCCTAGTTTGCGGTAAAAAGGTAAATTGGTTTCAGGAAATCGACCTTTAACCGAGGGATGTTGCGGTACAACTAGTGTCGGTTCTGCCGCAGTTTGTCCTTTTAAGTCAGTAATTTTCATAATTGTAATGGCGTATAAATGTCTTCAGAATTAGCATTGAGGTATGGGCGTTGCATTTCAATTGAGTACAGAGCAAACTCTTGACGAATAGCTGTCATGCGGTTTTCGGGTGAGTCATCTCCCTGTTGCCAAGCCGCTAACAAACCATTAGCAACCATTTGACAGCGATTCATACCAAAACTTTCCTGTTCGGCAAACTTATACCTTGGTTCTTCAGCAAGTGTCAGTCCTGGGGCTAGCACCTTGGTAAACAAAGGTCCAAGTGTATTAAAGTAAAACTGATTTTCGACATAAACCTTTTGCAGCACTGACTGGATGACTTGATAGTGCTTCTTGTCAAAATAGAGAACCGCTGAGTCGTGACGTTTGTAATCGTCCGGATTGTATAAGGCTTTAAAACTAAAGGGTATTGATATAGCGTTTATTTCGGCAGTTAAGCTGTTCATAACAGCAGTTGCACCTGAAGGTGTTAAGTTGAAGTAAACACGCACACAATCCTGATGATTTTGAGGACCTGCGTTACCAACCGCCATGTAAAATCCGTTTTGCACCATATTCTTGGGCATCCGAATGGCAATTAAATCCCCAACAGTAGCTGTTTGCTGTTCTGGTGTGAGATGGCGATCGCGAGTAGCATAGACTGTTAAACCATTCTTATTGACTGCTAAGCTGCTATCACTGTCATGTTTTACCACTCGCCAACCAGAACTCAAGAAGCCTTGACCATGATTAAAAGAGTGTAATTGGTCGTAGAATTCCAAATCTATGCCCAGATACGTGTTGTTCTCTAGATTTTTATGCAATGTCTCGTTTGACTCTTCACTGTCAAGCGCAAGAGTCTCTTTTAGAGAACCGTTGTAATAAATCCCGTAAAGAAAAGAACTTATTTGTAAGCTCAAATACTTGTTTTGCAAAACTTCTGGTAAGTGCTGAAAACGGGCAACGGCTTCTTTGGGCAATTCCAAAGGTTTATAATCAGGGTGGCTAATATGAAAAGTTGACTCGATTTTAAGCTTGTGAACGATCTCTTGCAGCTCCTGATGTAATCGTTCTGATGCAGCTTCTGATTGATTTAAATGTGAATCCAACAGTTGCATGAGATTTCTCTGTGCGATTTTTCAAGAAATAGAAGACAGTGGAATTCGCTTTACTTTTTGTTCCCATCTATATAGGTACTAAAGTTTTAGCAACAAGTTGTGATGCATCTATGCCAAAAATCGTAGGAATGGAAGCTTGTGGACGGCATAATAAACTTTTAGCAACCTGAAGCATACAAATACCCGTATTGCCAAAGGATTTTTGATACTGAATTGTTGCTAATATTTGCTGAATCAAGACCAAACCAGAAAATTGTATAATTCTGTTTAAGAAATCTGGACGATGCTGCAATATTTCTGGAAACTCAGTGAAATAAGCACTGACCAAAGCAACAAGAGAAGGCTGGAGTTGTTCTAATGGAGTTGTTGCCATCTTTAATGATTCGTCTATGCTCATTTCTTTCCTAGTAATCAAGCTGTTTAGCCATAATTGCAGGTAGCTAGCAATTAACGTACCCACGTCAAACGCTGGATCTCCCCAGCATGAACGTTCCCAATCAATCAGGCGCAAGATACTTGTGTTTGGTGAATCAGCTTTCAAAAGGGCTTGCTCCCAACTGCTAGACAATAAAATGTTGTTCAGCTTTAAGTCATTGTGGGTCAAGCAACTGACACAACTAGCAGCAGTCAGTTCTGCGATCGCAGTTCCCAAGCTATCGTAACGTTGATACAGAGTAAAGAACTTTAGCCCATCAGCAGGAACTAAACCAAAAATTTCTGGAGTAATCCGCTCCAAATGACTAACCACATTAGGTATAGAGTCGTTTTTTAGGTCTTCATAGGTTGCTAAGAAGTCTCGATACTCTTGTCGATTGAACGTGCGACAATGAATTTTCCCTAGAATTTTGCCTATTTCTTCAGCAATGACCGTAGAAAAAATATTTTCTTTCGTGTAAAACTCCATCAAATCACGATAGTCAACCAAGTAGTTAAAAACAATGATTGACTCCCTTGCATCGTAATGAAGTACCTCCGAAACCCAGCCACTTATTTGGCTCAATTCCGGAAATTCTTGTAAGAATGAGTGAATTCTCCATTCCCGTAAAAATTCACCAGCAGTCTTTCCCTTTCGGTCACGACGCTCTTGCTTCACCAAAATTTTACGACTTTCTGACAAACTCAGTAATAAGTTGAAATTTTTGGCGTATTTGAGTTCAACCTTACTCTTGGCTTCATCTTCCGAATCGCAGAGTCCGCGATCTGCTAAGTATTTAAAAACGTTTTGACGGCTTAATAAAAATGTCATAACTTAGTTTTTCGTAGAAACGATGAGCTACTAACCTTATTATGTGAGCCAACTTGCTACTTAACTTCTTATTATAAAGATAATTGTTGATTGAATTTCCTTCAGTCAATTTTTATCGTCTAATTTTTGAGACATAATTTCTAGATTTATGTCTTTACTTTGGAAGTATCTTAATTGGGATACTTACCCTCAGAATTGAATTCTGGAGCTATACAAACAAAACCCACCTACATGGACTACAATAAAGTCCCCGTAGGCGGAATTTGTTTGTGTAGCCCCACTCTTCTAGAGTGAGGGCATTTTGGCAAAGGTATTGCTACTTATCCTCCAACAAATGAGTTAGTATTTCCTATTGTATTTGCATTGATTGTGTTGGCGTTAGCAGTAACAACAGTAGCAGCAAAAACCGAGATATTATCAAGCTCAACAACGACTATAGATCGCAATCTATTTCCTCCAACAACCATCATTTCACTTTCTGTCAGTTCATGAAGATAGTTCTCGGAATCTTCAAATAGTTTATGACCAGCAGGACGCAAATCAGAAATTTTGATAGCAGACATTAATTTACTCCAAATTTACTAACTTTATTAAATGGAACGTGTCATTTCATTCCAATATCAATATCATTAGTATCAAAATCAGTTAATTAACACAATATATTTTGGATTTTGTTTGGGACACAACTTCTTTATTTAGGTCTTGGTAGTCAGATTTGTGAAAATCTAAATATAGAGATTTTTTCAAATTCTATAAGAATTCTATTTGACTTGTGAAAATTCACTATCTCCATTACAGATCCCCGACTTCTTTAAGAAGTCGGGGATCTCGCTTTTCAACTGATAACGAGAGGGTTATGTAGTTCTAGTAGGCAATTACTGTGTTTACATTGCCGAAAGTATTGGCATTAGCTGTGTTGCCCACAACAGTTTGTGCGGTAATAGAGATACCAAGAGTACCATTAAATGCAAATCCACCTTCTAAACCAAGCATATCGCGCTCGTTAAGCTCGTTTAAGAAGCTCTCAGAATCTTGGAATAATTCAGAACCAGCAGGACGCAATTCAACAATTTTGATGCTAGCCATTTTGTTTTCTCCTTGTAGTTCATGATTGAGTAGACTGTTAAAAATAACTCAGTTTTAGAGAACTCAGTTATTAGATATTACAAAAGAATGACTGTATTAACGTTGCCTCCAGTATTGGCATTAACAGTGTTGCCAACTACTGTTTGAGCAGTGATGGAGACACCGACAGAGCCATTACTTACGAACCAGTATCCACCACCTTCTAAACCAGCCATTTCGCGCTCGTTGAGCTCGTTCAAAAAACTTTCAGAATCTTGAAACAACTCAGAACCAGCAGGACGCAATTCAGATATTTTGATATTAGCCATTTTTCCCTTGAGGTAATTAACTAAGTGTTTCTTTGATTAAACTTACTGTTTAATCATGCTTTTATTCTGTAAGTATCAAATTATAAAATCAAGCCTTTTTACTAGCTTGAATAGACGAAAATCAAGGTTTTATGTCTTCATTTTGATGAAAAATTTTATGATTTTTCCTACTTTTCTTACCTATGAGAAATAAAAAATTAAGTACAAACAGGATAGTATTCTCAATACTACTCAGTTAAGAGTTGTTCGCGCTATGAGAAACCCGGTTTCTTTGAGAAACCGGGTTTCTGTTCTGGCTTAGGAGAGCAGTATTGACATAAACTCAGGAGTTTTGTCTTTAAAAGTATGGGAGTAGTCTTATCTATAAATTTGTAGGGGCGCAAGGCCTTGCGCCCCTACTCATGGATCTGTTGTAAACATTTTTGATATGACTATTGTTTCACAGCTGCTTGAGGTCGTGGCGAACCGGGAATAGTGACATCTATCGGTGTCACCTCTGCTGATAACTGAGTCAAAGGTGGCTTGATAGCCGTTTGATTTCCAACGACTAAAGTAACCAAATTCTCAGGTTTGAGGTATTTCTTAGCAACCCGCAGTACGTCAGCAGCTGTGGTTGCAGCTACCGCTTTTTGATAGCGGAACAGGAAATCAGATGGATAGCCGTAATATTCATACCGCATAAGACGCGACAGCGTTTGACTGGGGTCTTCAAAATTAAAGACAAAAGAATTAAGAGTCGATTCTTTTGCAAAAGCTAATTCTTGCGGCGTCACAGGTTCTGCTTGCAAACGCTTGATTTCTGCTTGAACGGCTTTCACAAACTGTACCGTAGCATTAGAACGGGTTTGTCCGCCTGCAAGGAACAAACCAGGGTAATCATAGCGAGGACTCCAGGAACCATACACGGAATAAGCCAAACCTTGACGGGAACGCACTTCATTAAACAAGCGTCCGCCAAATCCAGTTAATACCCCGTTCAATACATCCAATGCTGGATAATCGGGATTGTTAAAGACTCCTCCCAAATGCCCAATCAAAATATTACTCTGAGTCAATTGGCGCTGGTTGACAAAAAAGACGCCACTTTTTTTCGCTTGCGATACCAGAGGTAACTGAGGTTTAGTCATTTTGGGGTTAGATTTCCAATCACCCAACTTTGCTTGAATGAGTGATCGCATTTTTTGAGAGTTAAAATCCCCCACAATTCCCAAAATAATATTATTAGGGTAAAAAGACTTCTGGTAAAACTTAACCAAATCCTCACGAGAGATATTGTTTAAAGTCGCATACTCCACCGTGCGAGCATAAGGACTTTCCGAACCGTAGATCAATTTCTGAAATTCCCGATTGGCAATGTCATCCGGATCGTCGTTGCGACGGGAAATAGCACCCCGTACTTGAGTTTTTGCCAATTCCAATTTGTCCTGAATAAAGGCTGGTTCCCGCAGCACTTCTGCAAACAGCCCAAAAACCGTTTCTACATCCTCAGTCAGCGCTTCAAAACCAGCACTCCCAGACGATTCGCCAATACCAGTTTCTACTGAAGCCGCCCGTTGTTCTAACAATTGGTTAAGCTCATCTGGAGAATGCTTCAGAGTTCCACCAGACCTCATAACCGTACCTGTCAACTGAGCCAAACCAACTTTATCTCCTGGTTCAAAGCGATCGCCTGTACGTACCAATGCCGATCCACTCACCAACGGCAATTCGTGATTTTCCATCAAATACACGACCATGCCGTTATTCAACACATACCGTTCGTATTTCGGTAATTTTACCTCAGGGATTCGCGAAAATCGTAATTCCGTATAGTGCTTTGCTGGCGTCGCCGCTTCTGTAAGATTCAGCATTCCCAAACACAGCAACGGAACAAGGGCAAAACAAACCACCAGCGAGTTTAACAACCTTTTCACCTTATATCTTGTATGCACGTACCTCTTCATTATTTATCTACTCCTTCTTCAGCGTCCCCAGCATCTGGTGTGTTCCATTCCTCTTACCTTTGTTTCGACAACAGCTTGCCGATAGTACGATTGTCTGGTGAAAATGTTGCTTTTGCCACTCGCTGAACATCAGCAGTTGTTACAGCTTCAATTGCATCTAATTGCTTAAACAAATTTCGCCAAGAACCAGTTTTCACTTCATACTCCAACAACTGCTGCGCCATTCCCATATTAGAGTCCAATGTACGCAACAAACCTGCCCTAGCTTGTGTTTTCACGCGATCCAACTCAGTTGCTGAAACAAGTTCAGTTTTCAACCTATCAATTTCCTTTCGCAAAGCCACAGCCACTTCATCAACGCTGTGACCGGGAGCCGTGAGAGCATAGAATAACATCAAATTAGGATATTTATCTCCCGGAAATCCGCTAAACCCCTGTGCTGCTAGTGCCAATCGTTGTTTTTCTACCAAAGACTTGTACAGCCGTGAGGTACGCCCATCACTTAGCAAACTGTTGATAATGTCATAGACTGCTTGGTCGGGATGTGTAATTGCCGGACGGTGGTAACCTTCCAAATACCAAGGTTGTGAAGGTAGGTTTAAACTTACCTCTCGTGTTTCTGTTTGCTTTGGTTCTGTTGGGATTTTGCTAATAAATTTTGGTTTTGCTTTGAAGCGTCCAAAGTAAATTTGTGCTAGCCTTTTGACTTCAATCGGATTGACATCACCAACAACCGCAATTGTCAAATTACTCGGAACATAATATGTCTCAAAAAACTTCTGCACGTCATCTGTTGATAAATTGCGGATATCTTCGTCATAACCAATGACTGGACGCCTGTAGGGATGAACTTTGAAAGCAGCATCGATAAACTTTTCAATCATCATTCCAATGGGTGAATTTTCCACCCGCATCCGTCGTTCTTCTAAAATCACATCTTTTTCTTTAAAAAACTCGCGACGAAGAACGGGGTCGAGAAATCTTTCTGATTCCAGCGACATCCACAGTTCTAATTTATTAGCAGGAAAGCTGTAAAAATAACGGGTTGCTTCTGTAGATGTATTGGCGTTTAAGCCTACACCTCCTGCTTGTTCTACAATTCGCCCCAGTTCGTTTTGCTTGACAACTTTGACCGCTTGTGCCTCTACCTTCTCAAATTCAGCTTGTAATCTAGCAACTTCATCCTGTTTGCCAGCAGCCTGTGCTGTTTTGATTTGTGCTGCTATTTGATCCAGGCTATCTAGTAATGGTTTTTCTAAATTGTAATTTTTAGTACCAATAAGAGTTGTGCCTTTAAATGCTAAATGTTCTAGAAAGTGCGCTACACCTGTTTTTCCGTTAGGTTCGTCTATGCCACCTACATCAGCATAAGTTAAAAAAGAAACAACAGGAGCTTGATGCCGTTCTAAAACAATGAACTTCATGCCATTGTCAAGGCGGAACTCTGTTAACTGCTTAATAACACGATTTAAATATGGTTGAATCGAAGTTTGAGCAGTTTTTGGGGCTTGTGTTCTTGCGACAGCAACTCCAGGTAGCAAACCCCACCAAAGAAGCACTACCGCCATCAATGTAGCAAAATATCTTTTTACTTTCCTTTGGTATAAGCAACTCAGCCTGTTCATAAGCAACAATAAAATTAAAGATCTATTACAACAAAAATAAGTGGCTTTGCCAACAGTCTTCTTAATCTTGTATTAAGCTTTCCCCAGTTGTTCTACTTAACGTTAGACAATAATGCTACAAATCCTGTTCCGGATATATCACTATAACTATTATGCGAGTTTTTAATTCTCCCCCACCCTCAGAAGCACAAACACGCGATCGCATTCTCAATGCGGCTAGGCGTTTGTTTGCCGCTCAAGGATTTGATGGTACGACCACCCGCGACTTAGCACAAGCCGCTAGTGTTGCAGAAGGGACTCTGTTCCGTCATTTTCCCAATAAAAAGGCGATTTTAGTTGAGGTAGCGACTCAAGGATGGGTGGAGATTCTGACAGACTTGCTGACAGAACTGAGTGAAATGGGTAGCTATAAAGCGGTTGCTCAAGTCATGCGCCGGAGGATGTGGAATATGCAGAAGAATGCCGATCTCATGCGCGTTTGTTTCATGGAAGCACAATTTCATCCAGATTTGCGCGATCGCATTCAGTTAGAAGTCATTACAAAGATGACAGACGTTGCAGAGGCATTCTTTCAAACGGCGATGGACAAAGGAGTTTATCGGAAGATGGATGCCAACCTCGTTGCTAAAGTTTTCTTAGGTATGTTTGCCGTTGCGGGCTTTTCCAACAATACCCTTATGGAACCTAACGCTTCTCCAACAGAAATGCAGGCAATGGCAGAAGGGCTAGCAGAGATTTTTCTCAATGGAGTGTTAGTTAGGGATCAGTGACCAGTGACCAGTGACCAGTGACCAATCACCAATTACCAATCGCCAATCACTTTTGCTTGATAACTCCATTGTTGAACTTGCTCGACAGAAGGACACAAATCGCGACTTTGCATTGTTGCAACGACAAGGCGTAAGATTTGTTTGTGCAATTTGTGAACGGGAATAGCAGCTAACTGTGTTACAGAAATCACACCAGCATGGAGTAATAAACCGCAATACTGTGTTCCAACACTGGGGATGCGAGCCAAATCGGCTAAAGCGACCCATTTATGAATATACTGAACGTGAATTTGTAATTCGTTTGCTAGTGCTAACTTGGTCGCGGAGGTCTTTCCATGTTTCACCAATGCGACTGTAGTCGTAATACCGCAATTCTCTAGTTGAGATTGTTCTTCTTGGCTCAATCCGGGTAGTTGTGCGATCGGCCAATCGCAGGCTAAGATACTACCTACTCTTGTTTTTTGCTTTAGAGACATTTTAAATTCAAAACTCTGTTCTTTAAATATTCTGGCAAATAATACAGTGCCAGTGACCAGTGACCAGTGACCAGTGACCACTTGTTCTTACTGCTCTGCTTGTTTTATCTTCTCAATCAAGAGTGCTTCTACCTTACTCTTGGGATCGGTAAGTTCAAAGGGGTAGGCTTGATAAGGTGCATTGGGATCGTGGCGGCTCATCAGCACTTCCAATACTGCCCGAAAAGCTTCATCATTATTCCTATGTTGTGAAATATACTGTTTAAGTTCAGTATTTGTCATTTGTTGTAAGTTTATGTGTCATAACACGAAATCCCAATTACCATCTTCTTTTATTATGATTGCAAGCTCATCAGTCGTTCCAGCCTGAATCTGGCAACTGATCACTCCTCAATTTTCGCCAAATGTAGCGTAACAGAAGTTAACGATCGTTGATCGCTGGTCACTGGTCACTGGTCACTGATTAAAGATTGGCAGGTTAGTCCCTTGAGAACCGTTCCTGTTTAAGTCCATCTCGCGATCGCTTTCTTGCACCTCAAGTCCCCAGAGAAGACGCCATTCTGTTTCCAACTGTGTTGCTCGATTAATTTTGACACAAGTTAGTTTAGCACCATGTAAATTTGCTCCTCTAAGGTTAGCCCCTTCTAAATTCGCCCCTTCTAAATTCGCCCCTTCTAAATTCGCATCCCTCAAGTCGGCATTCTTCAAATTCGCACTACTGAGGTTAGCATTCCTTAAATCCGAACCAATAAGGATAGCTTCCTTAAGTTTAGCTTCACTAAGATTGGTCTCCCGAAGAATTGCGCTTTTAAGGTTTGCATTCCTAAGCTTGGTACTGCTCATATAAGCCTGACTAAGGTTCGCACCCAACAGTTGGGCATTGCTAAGATTTACACTCCAAAAGTAGACACCAGTAAGGTTAGCATTGTTAAGATTGGCTTCCTTCAAGTCAGCATTGCTAAGGTTGGCATTGCTGAGATTAGCTTCCTTCAAGTTAGCATTGCTGAGGTTGGCGTTACTGAGATTGGCTTCCTTCAAATTGGCATGACTGAGGTTAGCATCTACTAGCCGAACACTGCTGAGGTTAGCTTTCTGAAGGTTAGCACCACTGAGATTTGCACCGATTAATTGAGCATCACTGAGATTGCTATTACACAAGTTGGCTTGACTGAGATTGGCATAATTTAGGCTAGAGCCACTTAGGTAAGCACTACCAAGATCGATACCTGGTAGCTGAGTGTTACTTAAGTTAGCAAGAATTAAATTAACAGGAGTAGCATCTTGACTTTGAGATGTTAAATCTATAATTTCTTGAAGAGAATTAAATTGACTGCCAAGTTCTTGTTCTGTACTCTCTTCATTACACGAATCTCGCTCTGGGGATAATGTCAATACTTCTTGAAAAGCTTGGGCGACTTTCTTTTTTTTGCTCTTAATAAAAAATAAAGCACACAAGCATAAATACAAACTAGCAACAAATATTGATATATTTCCTTGTGTAAGTATCAGCATGAGTGTAGAGCCAAAACCAAATAAAATCAATTGCTTGATTAACACGCTCGATCCAGCCTTAGCTTCTTTATCCAAACTAGCCTGTTCTCGATTGGTATTAGCCATTCTCAGTTCCTTCCTCTACTTTTTTAAAAATTATAGAAAAAATTAGCTAAATCTCCTAAAATAATAAATCTGGGTTTCTCTTTACAGTCTTTAATACTATTTTCTTAAGTTAAGTGCTGAAGGGGCGACAAAATAGCCTGAAAAGCTTATGAGTTCAAGTGTGCAGCAATTTGTGGTAAAAAAAGATAGGTCTACCTTTGTCAACAAGACCTATCTAATGACAATGATACCTTCATTTTACCAAATACACTTAAAAAGTCAATTTAGCCCAACCGAATACTTACTGCTAACAATTTTAATTAATGTTATACAGTCAATTAAAAAAGTTAGTTTAGAAGCGTTAGCAACAAATCTCCCAATCCCTATTTTATTTGAAAGCAGACGAAAAAAATTACAAAGATTTTTATCATTACCATTCTTAACAATTGAAAAAATTTGGTTTCCGATTGTTACCACATGGTTGTCAACATATTTTCAATCTGACAAAATGATTTATGTAGTCATCGATCGCACTGCATGGGGTTGCATTAATTTATTTGTAATTAGTGTAGTTTGGGATAAAAGAGCCTTTCCTGTATATTTTGAACTCCTATCTAAGTTGGGAAGCAGTAATCTTAACGAACAAAAATTGTTAATCTCTCAAGTTTTACCAATTTTTAAGGATTACAAAATTTGTCTCTTGGGAGACAGGGAATTTTGTTCTGTCAAACTAGCAAGTTGGCTCAGAGAGCAAGGCATATCTTTTTGTCTTCGTTTGAAAAAAAACGAATTCATTGAAATGGAACATGAGATTTGGCAAGAGTTAAATGATTTAGGCTTATCACCAGGAATATCTTTCTTTTTACAAGGAGTTAAGGTCACTAAACAAAAAGGATTTACCAATTTTAATGTAGCTTGTAAATGGAGACGGAAAATTCAAGGAATAGCTCCAAAAGAAGGATGGTTTATTGCCACAAATTTAGTCACGCTAGAATTGGCGATCGCTGCCTATAAAAGAAGATTTGATATAGAAGAAATGTTTCGAGACTTTAAGAGCGGGGGTTATAATTTAGAAGATACTAAGGTCTCAAATAAACGCTTAATTTCTCTAATTTTATTAATAGCCATCGCATACACATCTGCCACAATACATGGACAACAAATTAAACAAAAAGGTGTTCAAAAATATGTGGGTCGCGTGAAAGAATACGGGCGGATTGAAAGGCGACACAGCAGTTTTTATATTGGATTATATGGTCAAACATGGGTTAATTTCATGGAATCATGTGAAGATTTAGTCACGGAATTAATGAGATTAAATCGCAATAAATTGAAGTATTATCAACGAGGTCTAAGAGCTATGGAGCTTATCCTATCTGCATCCTAGCTCTTTTGTCGCCCCGTCAGAGTTAAGTGACCAATTACGTATACTGTAGAAGCCCCTAAATTGATTTATAGAAAAAAGAAATTAATTCATTATTCAGATTCCAACGTTTGTAAGTATGGTGGTTTACTGGTCACTGGTCACTGGTCACTGGTCACTGGTCACTGGTCATTAACCTTACCTAACTTCAATTATTTTAAGACTTAAAATGAGTAGGGTGCAACTTGATTCATGGGATTTTGTCATATGTTTTTATTTATTTGCCAAAAATTCATTCTGATTGTCAAAGGTTATCATAACTTTAAAGCTAATGTATAAAATATTACTTTTATGTGACAAAAAATAGGGAGTGGGGAGTAGGGAGTAGAGAGTAGGGCAAGAAATTTTTATTTCCTCGTTGTGAGCTATTCTATTGCTCGTGGGGATCTAGTTTGAAAAAGGCAGTCCCAATGAAAAAATTTCATCACCAACCATGAAAATCCTTCTTTTCCACTCCCTACTCTCCACTCCCTACTCCCTTTTTTAATTGCTACAGCCCAAGTAAAAAACAACTAAGCTAAATATATATTGCGTTAAAACTTTGCTGGATAACTACCTGGAAACTCACTGATTATGTTTGAAGCACTAGCTGACCGTTTAGAAGTTGCCTGGAAGAAACTCCGGGGTCAGGACAAAATTTCCCAATCTAACATCCAAGAGGCTTTGAAGGAAGTACGTCGCGCCCTGTTAGAAGCAGATGTCAATCTCCAGGTAGTTAAAGATTTTATTACTGAAGTTGAAACCAAGGCGCAGGGGGCTGAGGTAATTGCTGGGGTTCGACCCGACCAACAGTTCATCAAAATTGTTCATGATGAACTGGTACAAGTGATGGGAGAAGAAAACGTACCTCTCGCACAATGCGATCGCGCTCCGACAATTGTTCTGATGGCAGGTTTGCAGGGTACTGGTAAAACAACCGCGACTGCTAAGCTAGCGTTACACTTACGTAAGTTAGAGCGCAGTTGCTTGATGGTAGCAACAGATATCTACCGTCCGGCGGCTATCGACCAGTTGATAACGTTGGGCAAACAAATTGAAGTACCGGTCTTTGAGCTTGGAACCGATGCCGATCCGGTAGAAATTGCGCGACAGGGCGTGGAACGCGGCAGGGCTGAAGGCGTGGATACAGTAATTATTGATACTGCGGGGCGTTTGCAAATTGATGAAGAAATGATGGCTGAGTTAGCCCGAATTAAAGAGGTTGTGCAGCCCCATGAAACGCTGTTGGTTGTGGATGCCATGACCGGTCAAGAAGCAGCAAATCTTACACGTACATTCCACCAAAAAATAGGTATTACTGGTGCCATTCTAACTAAGATGGATGGTGATAGCCGTGGTGGGGCTGCACTCTCGGTGCGGCAAATTTCCGGTTCCCCAATTAAGTTTGTGGGTGTTGGGGAAAAAGTGGAAGCCCTGCAACCGTTCTATCCCGAACGCATGGCTTCGCGCATCTTAGGCATGGGTGATGTCCTCACCTTAGTAGAAAAAGCGCAAGAAGAAATTGACCTTGCCGATGCTGAGAAGATGCAGGAGAAAATCCTGTCAGCAAAGTTTGACTTTACCGACTTTCTCAAGCAAATGCGCCTGCTTAAGAACATGGGTTCTCTGGGAGGTCTTCTCAAGCTGATCCCAGGAATGAACAAGGTTTCCGACGACCAACTTCGCCAGGGAGAAACCCAACTCAAGCGTTGCGAAGCGATGATCAATTCCATGACAACCGACGAACGTCGCGATCCCGATTTGTTAGCCAGTTCCCCCAGCCGTCGCAAGCGTATTGCCAGAGGTTCCGGTTATAAAGAGACCGACGTGAGTAAGTTAGTTGGTGACTTTCAAAAAATGCGTAATCTCATGCAGCAGATGGGACAAGGACGATTTCCTGGTGGAATGCCAGGAATGCTTGGTGGTGGTATGGGCGATCCCTATGCAGCAGGTAACCGCCCATCGGCACCTGGTTGGCGCGGTTACACTGGCGGTGCTAGTGGTGGTGCAAGCCCCAAAAAGAAACCCAAAAAAGACAAAAAGAAGAAAGGGTTTGGAACACTATAGTTTAGTTGTTAGTTGTTAGTTGTTGGTTGTTGGTTGTTTTCCCACTAACCACTAACCACTAACTACTAACCAAAGATACCCATTTTGTGCTAAGATTAGCTTTTTAGCAAGAAACGTTCAGCACCCTATCTTTGGGAGACGCTTGCGCCTATAGTGAGGTCTGTACAACACCGCTTGCCTACGAATAAACTACAAAATGATTGCTAGAAACAGGAGAACGATTTCTAAACATGATTAAACTGCGCTTGAAGCGATACGGTAAAAAGCGGGAAGCGAGTTACCGCATAATCGCAATTCAAAGCCTCGCTCGCCGCGATGGTCGTCCTTTAGAAGAACTGGGATTCTATAACCCTAGAACAGATGAAGTAAGATTGGACGTTCCCGGCATCGTCAAGCGGCTACAACAAGGCGCTCAACCAACAGATACGGTGCGTCGCATCCTGCAAAAAGCCAATGTCTTTGAACAGGTCAGTGCAAAAGCTACATCATAACGAGATTGCACAGAAATCCCTAGCGATCGGTCCAGACTATGTTGGACTGGTACGGTTTCTCATGCAACCATTTTTGGATTCTCCCGAATCTTTAAGCGTCGATTGTGAACTGACTCAAACGCACAAACGTGCTTGGATTCGCATTGCCTTTGATGGCACAGATAAAGGAAAAGTGTTTGGTCGGGGTGGACGAAATATTCAAGCAATTCGCACGGTGATTGCCGCAGCTGCTCAAGCAGTTGGACAATCAGTCTACCTTGATATCTACGGCAGTACTGCTGGTGGACGAGAGGGTTTATCTTTTGAAGATGAAGGTGAAGAGCGATTGCCACCGCCAAAACCCAGAGAGAGACGCGGAAACGGACCCAGACCTATTGTAAAAACCCGCTTCCGTTCTTATTGAGGTAAAGCGAGAAAGTCAAGAAAAGTATGAAGTGTAAAGTATGAAGTATGAAGTATGAAGTAAAAGTTACAAAATTCATCCTTTATCCTTCAACTTTTATCCTTCATGGCATGATGTCTTTTCCGTGTTTGCGCTGTAAATGCAAAACACGTATTGCTGTAAAAACTCTTCTCTTGTACAGAGAAAGCAATTATCTTCCATCACGGAAGCAAGCGCTATACTGCTTGCAGTAGGTGGGGTTTCTACAAGGGTCTGACAATCTCTCTAAGGAGGTGAAACTAGGGAGTGGCTGAAGTCCGTTTGGGTGAAAATGAGTCCATTGACTCAGCATTAAGGCGTTTTAAAAAGAAAATTCAAAAAGCCGGGATCTTATCCGAAGTCAAGCGTCGTGAAAGATACGAAAAACCCAGCTTGCGCCGGAAGCGCAAAGCAGAAGTTGCACGTAAAGGTGGTCGCTACTAAGTCAGTGACCAGTGACCAGTGACCAGTGACCCAAAAACTAGTTATTGGCTATTACATGAGTGATCGATAACTGATGAATGTCACAGCTAAGGTTTGAAAGCTGTTGTTATTCAAACCTAAACGAAGTAGAGAAGCGGTTGTTCGCGTCTCTACTTTCTCTCTAGTGATGACTAATGACTAATAACGTAACAATTCAACTACCGAATATACCAAGTGCGATCGCACTTGCAGGAGAAGGAGAAAACAATCTCAAAATACTTTCCCGACAAACAGGCGCAACTCTGGTACTGCGGGGGCAAGAACTTTATATTTCTGGAACAGAAAAGCAAATTGACTTGGCGAGTCGATTAGTGCGATCGCTTGAAGACCTTTGGAGTCAAGGCAATAACATTACTAGTACAGATATATCAACAGCCCGTCATGCTCTCGATACCCATCGAGAGCATGAATTGCTAGACTTGCAGCGAAATGTTATTGCTAAGACGCGCAAAGGCGAAGAAGTACGAGCCAAAACCTTGCGGCAGAGGCAGTATGTTGAAGCACTCAGTAAGCGCGATCTGATCTTTTGCACGGGTCCCGCCGGGACTGGTAAAACATTCCTGGCAGTTGTTATTGCCGTACAAGCACTCCTTGCCAATCAATTTGAAAAACTAATCTTAACGCGTCCTGCTGTAGAAGCAGGTGAAAGACTTGGTTTTTTACCAGGGGATTTGCAGCAAAAAGTCAATCCCTATTTGCGCCCGCTTTACGATGCCATCAATGAATTTATTGACCCTGAGAAAGTCCCATCCTTAATGGAAAAAGGGGTGATTGAAGTTGCTCCCCTAGCTTATATGCGGGGACGTACACTCAACAACGCTTTTGTCATAGTGGATGAAGCCCAAAACACAACACCATCTCAAATGAAAATGGTTTTGACTCGTTTGGGTTTTAATTCTCGTATGGTCGTGACAGGCGATATGACACAAACGGATCTCCCGAACAACCAACAATCTGGCTTAACACTGGCAACGCATATTCTAAAACACGTAAAAGGCATTGCTTTTTGCGAATTCTCTCAAAAAGATGTGGTGCGTCATCCTCTTGTTCAGGAAATTGTCGCCGCCTACGAGCGTCATGAAAACAATCATTAGATAGTGGTTAGTGGTTAGTAGTGTAGGACGGGCGAGAACGCCTGTCCTACATATTCTTGTGGTCTATTAGGGATGTCCAAGAAATAAATTACCCAATCTTGTGGTATGGGCGTCCTCGCCCGTACTTTATTAATGACGGGCTAGAAGCCCGTACCACAAGAGAAAGTTGATGATTTTTTTATTTGGAAGTCCCTTAATCTGAAAATTGAGGTTGCGTCAGTCCTAATATAACTCATCGCTTCTCATTCAAATTTTAGCCCCTGTATTAACACGTCAGGAATTGCAAGTGTTAAATTGTTCTTTACAGGAGTAGTTAAAAGTTATCTCTATCTTTACACGTTTTTCACAAAATTCCCTACGATTTGTAAGAAGAATTTAAAAAGCTCTTAACAATTTCAGTTTTTCTACTAAATTTTCCTCATCCGGACGATTTTCAGTAAAATTGCTCGTGTTTTTTATCAGTGGGTAATTTAATAATTAAGAATAAGAACTGAATCGGCTTAAAGAAATTGCTTTTACCGATTCACCGTTCCCACGCAGAAATACTCATAATCTGGATTCAACTGCTAGACAGTGTGGAACTGAGAAACCGGATGAAACCTAAAACTATCCGGTGTAGATTTGTGTGCCGCTCGAAATCTGAATTCTATCAATCCTAAAATTAATTAAAGGAATTTCATGAGTCAACAACTAGTCGGTAAAAATTTGGGGCTCGTCTTTGCTGTCAAAAACCATTCCCTTTCGATTCTGAACCCAGACTTCCTCAAGTACAGTGGTATTGTTCCCCAAGATTGGAATTTGGCAAGACAGCCAATTTATACCAACAGTGCAGTTCAGGTGGTATTCACCAATGGAATTAGTATTATTGCAGAACCAAATCGAGTGATTTTCATGGAACCCATTGACGACAAAACAATGTCGGAATTGAACATTGCGGAAATTGCTCGCAAATACGTACAAACCCTACCCAATATAGAATACGAAGCTGTAGGTATCAATCCCAGAGGCTACGTTTCTTTTGCCGGTTCTCCAGATGCGGCTCGCAAATACATGGCAGAAAATCTACTGTCTCCCGGTGCTTGGCAATCTGCTGGAGATTCCCCCATGCGAGCTTCACTCAACTTGGTTTACAAGTTCCAACGCGCTCCTTTCTATCTCAGCATCACTGAAGCCGCGTTGCGTAATGAAGACGAAACAAGCACCCCAATTGTGATGTTTTCTGGCAGTTTTAGCTACGAATTGAGTGGTGAGAATGGAGCCGAAAAAATCAGCCATTTGCATAACTGCCTTGAGAATTGGCAGACTGATTTAAATACTTACTCCGATCTCATTAATCAGAAATTTTTGCAGAAAATCCCTTCTAGCTTACTTGCAGCTTCTGATGAATCTACAGTTTCCGTTCCGGCTACAGTTCCGGATTTATTTACTATGAGTGCTGCCACAATAGCCTAAGAATATAAATATTATCCCAGCAACTGCAAGAATATGGAAACTGTAAATAAGCAGTGCTGGATATTTTTCTAATTAAATAATTAGCCAGCATTATTGTTACTCATGGGCTGAAGTTATTGGTTATCTTACCACTGACTCAAGCCCATAAGTAGGGTGAGAATATTTAAATAATTAATCATTTACTACTAGCATACTAGCAGGCGGGTTAGTCATGGTTCGGACTGTCAGCTTTGGAAATAACGGTGCATCTGATAATAATGATGGTTTGTTGCCACCTTCTCTATTAGAAAGTGCATCTTTAGTTGCACCGTTGGGTGATGATTCATCTTTATTGGGTTTACAAAAAACGCTTCAGACGCCAAGCGGAGGAGACCTGGTTTCAAATGAATTGTCGCGCCAAAACCCAGCCCTGACCACTCTTGACAATACAGACAATGCCGCTAACTCCAACACACTCGCCATCAATCCCTTTGACCAATCGCTATTATTCAAGCAACAGTCGTATACTCCCGTTAAATTTCAACCACTCACTCCTTTGAATCAAAAGGACAAAGATCTCCTTACAGGTGGTGACAATAATAGCTCACTCGTGAGCAGTCTTTCTGGCGACTTTCTCACGGGTGAAAGTAAAGAAACATCCCAAACTCAGACACAGGCATTGACGGGTTCAACCCAAAGTAGCCAAGGTCAAAAAACTTTAACACCCCAGAGTCCGAAACCGAACTTTACGATACGGACGGAAAAAACTATCAAAATCAATGGTGGAGGAGATTTAGACGGAGATCCTTTGGATCTGAGCGATGATGCACTCCTTTATGCAGGCAAAGGTTTCATATTTAACGGTAACCTTGTCTTGCCCGTACAAAGGGACAACGCCCTTAATCCAAAAACCGATAGTTCGGGCAAACTACTGTTAGTAGATAATGCTGTTGCCGTAGCACCAGGTTACACAACTAGTATTGCTAACGGTTCTGCCAAACAGTATGCTCCTTTGATTCCCCCTGAAGTTGTCGAGCCAGTTTCGATCGCTGTACCTGCGTATAGTGACCTCAAGCAGCAAGAACTTAGCCGCAAAATTCCATCAGGAACACCAACAGTTACCTTTGACATTCGCCAAAACCCCATTAACAGTTCTTCAGATTGGTCGAAGAAATTTCCACCTCCCGGCACGGCGAACAATCCTACTGTTGTCCGAGTGACAGGTGGAGGATTGAATATTCCTGCCAACGTCAATTTAAACTACTACGTCATTACGGTTGAACAGGGAGATATTAACTTTAACGGCAGCGGTCATAATTTTAATAATGTTGTCTTAGTTGCTCAATCGGGCAATATTAATCTATCCAGTTTACAAGCACGAGAATTGTCTGCCTTCGCGAATGGTTCTATCAACATGAACGGCAACGCTCGCTTTGCCGGGGCAACGTTATTAGCTACGGGTAGCACTTCGGGCAGCATTACGTTTAATGCTGCAACCAAAAACACAGATGCCACTAACAATGTTCGAGTTATCTCCAGTGGAAGCATTATTTACAATGGTTCATCTGACACTCGCGGGTACTTCATGAGTGTTGGAGATTTCACCTTCAACGGCACTTCGACTTTACACGGTAAGATTGGTGCTAAGGGTGATATTATCTTCAACGGCAAAACTACAGTCATTAATCCTGACTCGATTCCACCTACTATTACCGCGACTCTGGCTAATGACACAGCACCGGGCGGAACAACCAACACGGACAGAATGACTTATGACCCCACCATCATTGGAACTGTCACTGACTCAAGCTCTATAGTAGAATTGAGTGCAGGCTTAAATAACACCCCTATTGCTAACTATACAAACGTGACTGCCCAGCTTAAGGTTGATGGCAGTTTTGCATTTAATCGCGCTCAGCTAGAAGCTATGTATGGTGGTACACTGCCGGATGGCGTCCATACGTTGCATCTTGTGGCGTCAGATTTATACGACAACTCCTCGAACGTTTTTGACCTGACGTTTACCCTTGACACGAGTGTACTAACGCCCAACCAGCTCGATCTGCCTGCGATTGACGACAGTGGTTCTAGTAATACGGACAACATCACGAATAAAAATACACCTACTATTACAGGGAATGCTGAAGCTTTGGCTGCAGTGCAACTGTTTGATGGCGAGCGATTGGTGGGTCAAACCACAGCCACGAATACAGGGGCTTGGCGAGTGACTACAAGCAGCTTAAGTGATGGCGATCGCAACCTGACAGCACGCGCCACTGATATTGCTGGAAATGTTAGCCAACTCTCTCAACCGCTATTAGTAGCCATTGACACAGTGGCTCCCGATGCCCCCAATCGCTTGCGACTGACTCCAAAGACCGACACTGGAGCTAGCAACAGCGATAATATTACACTCAATCCGACGCCAACCATCACTGGAAATGCTGAGGCGGGGTCAACAGTACAGTTGTTCAAAGACGGACAGATATTAGGAACTGAGATCGCATCAAACATGGGTGAGTGGCAGCTACAAGTTGGACCTTTGGCTGATGGTGTCTATAATTTTACGGCTACTGCTGTTGACAAAGCTGGTAATGTCAGTTTGCCCTCTGACCAACTATCAGTCACTATTGATACAACTATAGCTGCACCCAAGGATTTGGATTTGGTAGCTAATAGCGACAGCGGTTTTAACAATACTGACAACATTACCAACAACAGTACACCAACCATTACAGGTATTGCCGATGCAGGGACAACAGTTCAGCTATTGAGTGACGGACAAGTTGTCGGACAGACGACTGCTACTGCCAACGGAACGTGGTCAATCACTCCCTTCCCCCAAACTCAAGGAGTGCATACTTTAAGTGCTATTGCTAGTGACATTGCAGGCAATGTCAGCGCTGGCTCTGTGCCACTGCAAGTCACTATCGACACCGTTTTACCAGTCTTGACTCTAACAACTGGGGTTGATACTGCACCGCTCACACAAAAATCCCGACTTGTTGGTAGCGTGGATGGAACTGGGAGTGCAGTGACTTCCTTTTCCTACCGCTTCGATAACTTCACAGAAATTCCAGTATCTTTTAACACTCAAGGAGCCTTCGACCAGCAGCTAGACTTTACTGGGGTACAAAATGGACAACATACCTTAACCATCACTACCACAGATACTGCTGGCAACGTTAAAAGCACTCAGTATAACGTGACAGTCGCCCTGGATAAAGATGCACCTGCGATCGCTGCCTCTTTAGTACGCGATACGGCTATTGGTGGAACTACTAACGCCGATGGTATTACTTTCGATCCAACTGTGAGGGGTACTGTCATAGATGCAAATCAGGTTATTGAATTCCGGGCGAGATTTGATAACACCCCAGTTGCTAACTTTGTCAATGTTACGGCACTGCGTCAAGCAGATGGTAGCTTTATCTTCACTCGCGCCCAACTCAATACTATTTATGGAAGTACGCTGCTGGATGGCGAGCATATTCTGCACTTACAAGCAGTCGATGAATACAATAATGTTTCGGGCATCTTTGACCTGACTTTTACCCTGGATACGACTCCACCATTTGTCTCAGTGCCAGACTTGCCAGCAAGTGATGACACCGGAATTAACAACGCCGACAACATCACAAAGAACACTGCACCCGTTATTACTGGTAATGCCGAAGCTTTTGCAGTTGTAGAGTTGTTTAAGAATGGACAATCTATCGGTCAAACAACAGCAGATAGTACTGGCAATTGGCTCCTAGCAACTTCTAACCTCGCTGATGGAACTCACAATCTCACTGCCACAGCCACTGACATTGCCGGAAATGTTAGCAATTCAAGTGCATCATTGCAACTTACCATTGATAGTGCTTTACCACAACTCACCCTCCAGACTCCGGTGGAAACTACACCGTTAACACCAGGAGTGCGGCTCGTTGGTAGTGTCGATGGTACGGGGTCAGCGATCGCATCAGTTGAGTACCGCTTCAATAATTTACCTCCCGTTGCAGTCCCCTTAAGCACAACAGGAACCTTTGATAAAGAATTGGACTTGACTGGACTCAGCAATGGGGAGCACATTCTGACAATCGCTACTACCGATGTTGCTGGTAATATTAAGATAACTCAATACAACGTAACAGTTGCCATCGATAAAGATGCACCCGCGATTGCTGCTTCCTTGGTACGCGATACCGCACCTGGTGATACCACAAATGCGGATAACATTACTTTTGACCCCTCCATTAGCGGTACTGTCACAGATACCAATCAAATTGTCCAGTTCCGTGCGGGTTTTGATAATGCTCCTGTTGCCAATTTTGTCAATGTCCTGCCCCAACTTCAAGCGGATGGTAGCTTTACTTTTAATCGCAACCAGTTAGAACAAATTTATGGCGGGCTTTTGCCTGATGGTTTTCATACCTTGCGTTTGCAGGCACAAGACCAGTACGGTAATACAAACAGCATTTTTGATGTTGCCTTTACCCTCGACACGACTACAGATGCACCTACTCTCAACCTGTCTGCTACAAGTGATAGTGGTATTAGCAACAGCGATCGCATAACTAAAGTACTTACCCCCACAATTATCGGTACTGCTGAGGCTGGTGCAACAGTTAAACTATATAGCGATAGTCAGTTCTTAGGACAAACAACCGTTGCGGCTGATGGTACATGGCTTCTGACCACATCAGAATTAACTCATGGTGTACATCAATTAAGCGCTACCGTCACAGATATTGCTGGAAATACCAGTACCGGATCTGACACTTTACAAGTAACTATTGATACTGCTATCCCACAATTAAATTTAACCACGCCAGTCCATCAAGCTTCACTGCAACAGGGAGCTAAAGTCTCAGGTAGCGTCAATGGAACTCTGAGTGGGGTCACTTCACTGATTTATCGCTTCAACAACAATAGTGAAGTCGCTATTACATTTGATGATACAGGTCACTTTGACCAAGAATTAGATTTGGCTGGTCTTAACAATGGATCGCACATTCTGACAATCGCTGCTACCGATCGCGCGGGCAACGTGACTGCAACTCAATATAATGTCACGGTAATTACCGATACTATTGGACCTGCGATCTCAGCTACCCTAGTTAACGATACCGCTCCCGGTAATACCACTAACAAAGATTGGATTACTTATGACCCAACTATCAGTGGCACTGTCACTGATGCTAATAGTGTAATTGAGTTTCGTGCGGGTTTTGACAGCACCTCATCAGACAGCTTTATCAGTGTCTTGACTGACTTGAAACCAGATGGGAGCTTCACCTTTAACCGCACTCGTTTAGAACAAATTAATGGCGGCACATTGCCAGATGGCATTCATACATTGCATCTGTTTGCTCGGGACGGATATGGGAATAATTCTAGTATTTTTGACTTTGCTTTCAACTTTGACACCACTCCACCCCAAACGCCAATCTTTAACCTAGAAACCACATCTGACTCCGGTACACTTGGCGACAAGAAAACTAAGTTTGAAACTGTAACGTTAGTGGGTCAAACTGAGGCAAATGTGACAGTGGTGTTAGAACAAACTCATGCCGTCACAACATCTGATAGCACTGGTAAATTTGCGTTTGCCAATGTCTCTCTGGCAATAGGAGACAATCCCTTTACTGTCAAGGCGACTGATATTGCTGGCAATGAAAAGACTTTCTCCACAACCATCTACCGTTTTAGTCCGCCTACTGCCATAACTCTAGTCGGTAACACTGTAGCAGAAAACAGCGCTCCTGGAATAGTCATTGGTCAGTTGAGCAGCACCGATCCGGATTCGGGAGACAGCTATACTTATACTTTGGTGGATGATGGGGGCGGGCGTTTCCGCATAGTGGGAAATGAGTTGCTTGTCGCCAATGGTCAACTCTTAAATTTTGAAAGTAACTCCGAGCATTCCATTACAGTCCGTAGTACTGATGCTAGCGGCTTAAGTAAGACGGAGATTTTTACTATTGGTGTCACCAACGTTAACGAATCTCCTATCTTTACTAGCACTCCTTTTTACACGGCTAATGAAAGTAGCACTTACACCTACAATATTGTCACCATTGACCCAGATGCGGGAGATACTCGCAACATTACAGCCTCTAACCTCCCTACTTGGCTCAATTTAGTAGATAACGGTGATGGAACTGCAACTTTAAGTGGAACTCCCACTCAGGGGATCTTCAACATTGATTTAGCAGCAACTGATGCAGCAGGACTCAAAGGAACTCAATCCTTTATCATCTCAGTTAACCCCGTTAATTCAGACTCACCCTTAGTTGAAGAAACCAACTTTACAGCCACTCGAGAAGTTCACTTCACAACGGGAGCAACTCCTTCTCTTATAAGCTTTAAGATTGACCCCAAGTTTGACAATCAAGATCTCAATTCAATCAACGATGCCTTTGAAGTAGCATTGGTTGATGTGAATGGGAACTCCTTGGTTCATACTGTTGCTAGCGGTCGAGACACCTTCTTCAACTGGACGGAAGGCGAAGAAATTGCTCTGGGAGCAGGCACGAGTTATAATTCCACAGACCGCATTGTCAGTTTGAACTTGACTGGTATCACTCCAAATACTGATGCCAAACTGGTGTTCCGTCTGGTAAATAATGATGGCGACACAACAACCAGCGTTAGGATTTCAGATTTTGTTATAACTCCCGCACCAGAAGGTACGCAACTCCCCGTTCAAAAAGACTTTGAAAAGCAACCAATACAAGGGTCAACGCCTAACTTTAACTTATTAAGCGATGTCTCTCAAAGTGTTGGTGCCGAGTACCACCGCACCACCTTTAACGCCGACACCAAGCTCCTGTATGCAGATATCGCCGTCCGCAATGCAGGCTCCTATAGCATTGATGCTCCGGTGCTTGTAGGCATTACAAATATTAGCGACCCCAGTGTCATAGTACGAAACTGGGATGGGTTGACACCTGAGGGTATTCCTTACTACGATTTCAGCAGTTTGGTAGCTGACAGCAAGCTTGACCCGAACGAACTGAGCGCTCAACGTTCCTTGGTATTCTACAATCCTCTTGGGGTGCAGTTTACCTACGACCTGGTGGTGCTAGCACAGTTAAACTCAGCACCTGTTATTGAAACTAAGCCAAACACCGAAATCATTGGTGGTCAGTCCTACCGCTACGATGTCAACGCGACTGACCCCAACTCTGATGTGCTGACATATAAATTGCTGGTATATCCAGAGGGGATGACCATTGACGCCAAGACTGGTGTCATTACCTGGGATACGGTAGCTACCAACAAAGGAAATCATGCGGTTTTCGTGGAAGTCAGCGACAGTCGCGGTGGCGTTACAGCTCAGCAGTGGACTTTATCAGTCATTGATGCACCGCCAAATCGACCGCCCATCTTCACTTCTACACCAGTCGTAGATGCAGCAATTAATACTGCCTATCAGTATGATGCGGATGCCATCGACTTAGACGCTGACAACCTGACCTATAAGTTAGCGCTGGGACCAGAGGGCATGACAGTCGATCCCACCACAGGTGAAGTCAAATGGACGCCACCATCTGTAATGGTATTTGGCGATACCGTACTAGGTCAGATTAACAATCCTGGTGAACAAGATGCGTTCACTTTCAGTATGGTTTCGGGACAGCGTATCTACTTTGATTCACTCAAGTTTAGTGGTAACTATTGGGAGTGGGCAGTGCAGATTTACAGCCCTAGTGGTCAGTTAGTAGTTAATTCTGATGCTAGATATGAAGGACCTCTTAACCTGACAGAAACTGGTAACTACCGCCTGGTGATTGATGGAAATGGTAGTACGACTGGTGACTACGGCTTTAGCTTGCTTGACTTGGATGTTGTACCCATTGCGCCAATGGATAGCAACGAGACTGGCGTACTCAATCCAGGGTCAGAGGATGACGTGTACCGCTTCACAGGCATTGCGGGTCAACGGTTGTATTTTGACAGATCAAGTAATAATACTAATCTAGACTGGGTGCTTTACGATGCAGGCAATAAAGTGATTCTCTTCAACAATTGGAATGACATGGAGATAGATCTGCCTGTTAATGGTGAATACATTCTGGCTTTAAGAGGTAGGGACAACATTAATCGCAATGTCCCTTACACCTTCCGTATTATTACCCCAGATACTAATACTGCATCATTGACCTTGGGTAGCAACGAGAATTCTCATATTATTAGCAATGCTATCTCTGAGAAGGGAGAGCAAGATGTTTATACCTTCACTGGAAGTATTGGGCAACGTTTGTCTTTTGATACCATCACCAACGGTTACTACACAACTAGGGCATACCTCTACAGTCCCAGTGGCATTACGATTTTTAACCGCGACCTGAGCGAACATAATGTTAGTCCATTTACCCTCACAGAAAACGGCACTTATCGCTTGGTGATAGATGGCTATGGAGAAAGCACAGATGCTTACAGTTTCAGTATGCTGGATGTGGGTTTGGATAACCAAATACCACTTGATACTGACATCAGCGGTCAGCTCGATCCCGGTCAGAGAACTCACTTTTATCAGTTTGAGGGAACTACAGGTCAGCAACTGTTTTTTGATTCGCTTAAGGGTGTGCCAAATACAAACTGGGAATTGGTCGGATCGGGCAATCAAGTGCTTCACAGCACCCAAATGAGTTATGACTTTGAGGTAGCGCTTGCAAGCACAGGCACTTACACTCTGGCGATTTATGGCTTTGACGGCAACCTTGTTGACTATCAGTTCCAAATTATTACCCCAGATACCAACACCGCATCGTTGACCTTGGGCAGTAATGATACTCCTCACATTATCAGCGATGCTATCTCTGAGAAGGGAGAGCAAGATGTTTACACTTTCACTGGAAGTATTGGGCAACGTTTGTCTTTTGATACCATCACCAACGGTTACTACACAACTAGGGCATACCTCTACAGTCCCAGTGGCATTACGATTTTTAACCGCGACCTGAGCGAACATAATGTTAGTCCATTTACCCTCACAGAAAACGGTACTTATCGCTTGATCGTTGATGGCAATGGAGAACAAACGGACGCATACAGCTTCAGTATGCTGGATGTGGGTTTGGATAACCAAATAGCACTTGATACTGACATCAGCGGTCAGCTTGACCCCGGTCAAAGAACTCACTTTTATCAGTTCGCAGGGACGGCTGGTGAACGTTTGTATCTAGACTCGCTAATGGATGCACCAAACACGTATTGGGATTTGGTAGGACCCGACAATCGAATTGTTTGGAACACTTATATAGGCAGTGACTTTGAAGCTACGCTCCATAGCACGGGTACTTATACTCTGGCAATTTATGGCTTTAACGATCTCCCTGTTGATTATAACCCACATTCCGCACTTCAAATTGAAGTACAAAAAAACTACAATCAACGTAAAAGTCAAACAATTAGGATAATTAAGAAAAGAATATTGAACCAATCCGTGGCATAAAGAAAAATTATCAATTATCAAATATTTAACTGATAAAACAGGTTATTTAAGCACTAAAAATTGGAGGAATAATTATGATTTCCTCGGAAACTGAGAAATTTTTATTCACTCTCCATATACTGCTTAAATTAAGAAAGCAAATAATATTTTTGACAAGATGATGGCAGATTATTCAAAATAAAATGACGCTCTTCTGTTAAATTAACTATTTGACTAACACCGTTTAAAATTAAAATATGAATTCCTTGAAAACATTGAAATACCCACCTTAATGTAGGACTAAAAGTTAATTTTCCTAATTGATTTTTGATTCCCATCTTGACTCTTTTTAAGCTGTTTCTTAGTTGCCTTTGACCGAGATTATAAACTAATAAACACAGAGACATTAAAAATAACATCGTCTCTATTCTTTCAGGATTTTCTACAAAAAAACTATCAACAAAAAATAATGGGTCTTTCAGAAATCTAAATCCTCGTTCACATGATTGTTGATTTTTATAATTTCTCAGAATTTCTTCTGGCTCTAACTTATTCTCGTCTACTAAATTAGTTGCTAAAATAAACCTTCCTGCTTCTTTTCTTTGGATTTCTATCTCTTCTATTTTTTCATGAATGACTCCTGATATTTTATAAATAGTCTGATTCTCTTTTGATTGACTTTCAAAAATTTGAACATCTTTAATTTCAAATAGTTTCAATTTCTTATTAATGGCTTTTAGTCTGTATCTGGCTTGCTCCGGTGTTTCAAAATCTTCTTTTTTGAATGCTTTCAACTGCTTTTCAACTTTTTCTTTTTCTTTTTTTAGCTTTTTCTCTAGCTTTTCTAAATCACTAATTTTTCTGTTTTGACTTTCTACTATTAGCCATATTTGTTTAATTCCACCATAATTTACTATTTCTTCTTTCCATTTATATCCTTCTAAGTTTAGGGCTGCTCTTTTATCTCTTTCTTCTGGACTTATCTCTTCTATTTCTACAAACTTCACTAATCCCTGTGCTTTTTTAATTGTCATCGGTACTCTACTTATCCATTTTAGATGTTCAATTAATTGGAGATTTTCTTGACTATATAATGCGCTATCGCAGACCATAATACTTTCAAAATCTATTTGCTTTTTAAACTCTACTAAAATTTTTCCAAATACGGCTTTATCCGCTTCATTACCATCTCCCGCTCTCATTAATAATGGTATATCTCCATCACTACTCGTAATTAAATCTAAAATACATTGTTTCAAATCTGGTCTATGGTCACGAGAATATCCTTTGGTTACAATTATTGGTCTTTCTCTGCTTACTTCTTCTTTTTCCTGATTTTCTCCACTTTTATATTCTCCATGTAGATGAAATGATGTCGCATCCAGATGTGAATATTTTGTATTTATCTGAAATTTTTTAATCACTGATAATCCAATTTCTATAAACAGATTATTCAATCCATATTTATATAATTTATCCATGACTCTTCCCAGTTTATCGTCATTCATATAATCTTTTTTTACCTCTGAACCCAATAATATTTCGATTCCTTTATCTTCAAAAAACTGGCTAAATAAATATAAAGGTCTTGATACAAATCCTAATCCATTGATTAAAATTGCTTTCACCAATATTCCCGCTGAAATCTTCTCTCGGGTGTCTATTCCTAATTTAGAATTTATTATTTCAACTATTCCTATTTCGTCAATCAGCCCAGCTACTATTCCTAAGTGGTCGATATTCTTAATTTTCGCATCTGAGATTGGGAACATTTTTTACCTATCAAAGATTTTTGAGTTTTTCTGATTGTCCCATTTGAAATTAATCAATGTATATTTAGTTTTATCAAAAGCTGGAAATCAATTTTCTACTTTGCTTTTGCTTTATTTCTTCATGCCAACTCAATGCCGAACTACTGAAAAAATTCGTGTATTTTTATTTACCTGCATCTGAGAAGAATTATGTGACTCTCTGTACTACATTTTGAAGTGCGGAATGTGGGTTATACTTCGACGCCCAAGCAGGCGAATACCCAAATGCCTGGATTCTTTATGGCCCTGGGGGGGATTATGTCACTTCTAAATACATCTATGACAACGACGAATTTGCACTGTCCGCAACGGGTGAGTATTTGTTGGTCATGCAGGGCAATGGTGCTGTCGGTACAGATTACAAATTACGCATAGTCACGCCAGAGTTTGTCACCACCCCCCTGACTTTGAACCAAAAAGTTAATGGCAATATTAGCAAACTAGGGGAAAACGACACCTACACCTTCAGTGGTACAGTGAGTCAACAGCTATACTTTGATGCTCTCAACACCAATGACCCCAACTTTACTGTCCGGTTGTACACTCCAAGTGGCTTGGAGTTATACAACGGTTCTATTCAAAATGACCGGGGTCCTGATACTGTAATCAATTACTTCGGTATTTTCCCCGGATTCACTCTGACAGAGACAGGAACTTATCGGTTGGTAGTCGATGGCAATCGGGAAGCGACCGGAGACTACAACTTCCGCGTGTTAAACTATTCAGATGCTTTTGAACTGACTTTTGAGAATAATGCCACCCAACTCACGACTGGTAGCTTTGGTAGCGACAGGAAGGAGACAGACATTTACCGCTTCAGTGGCACTCAGGGTCAGTCCATTTACATCGACAATATTGGTGGTAGCTATGACGACTACTGGACTCTCTACGGACCTGGCGGGCAAGTTGTGACTGGCGACTGGTTAATGGATGCGCCCAGAGCAATGTTCATTGATGATGTCACAGGCAAAATTATTTGGTCAAGCCCAGAAGTTGGCACTCATCAAGTGACAGTGCGCGTGGAAGATGGTCGCGGTGGTGTTGATACGCAAACAATCGACTTAGCGATCGGCGATACTGTTCCCGGTACTGTCAAAGGGACTGTATACGCAGATATTGATAGTGACGGCAAGCGGGATTTGACTAATCCGAACAATATGACACCAGATAACCAGGTTGTTATCGGTGAAACCTTCAAGGATATATACACCGCTTATAACTTGGGAACGCCAAATGGCGTACCTCATATGTTGGGAGGAATGACCTTCAAACGCAACGCCGATGGTACGGTTGACTTCAACACGATATTAATTGGCGGTGCAGCAGATAGCTGTGGTGGCGTCATCATGGAACTGAAAGTCCAGCGTGGAGATGGCGGTCACATCATTGGCTTTGACGATGATGACGACCCAACAACTCCCTATGTTGCTAACTACTACGCTTACGCCCCATACATTGATGCAGGTCTGGTTTACTATACTTCTAGTCATAAATTGCTAGTTAGCAGTGTGAAAGGTAGCTTGCGCGGTTTGCAAGAAGTTCCTTTTGGTCTACCTGGTGCTCTACAACTCAAATCCACTGGTGCAAACAACACTTTCTCCACTGTCAACTATTCTCCTGATGGCAGTATTACCTCAATTGAGATTGAGACAACAATAGGGGACAGACCTGGTGGTTTTGTGTATATGCCCGTGACCGCACCCAAGTTTGAAAATGGTGCTTCTTTACTGCTGGCAGAATGGAACAATGACTCAATAAACGCCTATGAAGTTGATAGTGAGGGTAACCCCATTGCCAGCACGAAGCAATTGTTCATCGGCAACTACGATGGCGCTTCTGGAGCAGTCGTTGACCCCGTAACCGGAGATTTGCTCTTTAACGCCATGGGTGGTGAGAACAATGTCATGGTGGTTCGGAGCTTGGGGAAACCGGGTGCGAATGAATCTGGTTTAGCAAACTGGTTGGTTTACGTTGATGCTGATGCTGACGGCATGCGGGATACAGATGAACTCTTTACTTACACCGACGCACAAGGTAATTACTCGTTGACTCTTGCACCAGGAACTTATCGCATTGCCCAAGAGGTGCAGCCCGGTTGGACGCAAACGGCTCCAATTCAGCCCAACTATTGGTCTGTCACCATTGCCGCATCCGAGCAGAAATTTAGCGTTGATTTTGGCAACACCAACTCTGTGTTGAGTGGTGAAAACGTCGCTCCAGAGTTTACGAGTACGCCTGTCACATCTGTGAGAGTTGGCGAGAAATTACTTTACCGAGCAACTGCTGTTGACTTGAATGCAGACGAGCTGACTTTTGAATTGGTGCTCAAACCAGAGGGCATGGCAGTCGCCCCCAACGGGACAATTTCTTGGCGACCCAGTCATGACCAAGTTGGCAAACACCAAGTCATAGTACGGGTGAATGATGGTAAGGGTGGTATTAACTTACAAGCGTTTGAAGTAGAAGTTTTACAGGGGAATCGCACTCCAGTGTTTACTTCTATTGCGCCCGACATTGCCCATGTTCGCGAAACCAAACTGTTTTCTTATCAAGCCAAAGCATTGGATTTGGATGGCGACAGCATAACTTACTCTCTTGTGGTTGATGCACCCAATACTCCTGTTGGACTTTCCATTAACCCAACTACAGGTCAAGTAGAATGGACGCCAAATGCAGCACAAATGGGTGGTTCTTTAAATCCGGGCTACACAGAAGGTGTTGAACCCTGGCAAATCCTGATTCGGGCAACTGATGGTCAAGGTGGAGAAGCATTCCAGTCACTCAATGTGATTGTCGATCCCCTGATGACAGACCCAACAGACCCAACGACTACCATTAATCGCGCTCCTGTGATGACTTCCACACCGCGAACAAGTACTCGGTTGGGCAATTCATACCTCTACAAAATTGAAGCAACTGACCCGGATGGTGATGCCATCAGCTACAGCTTGCTCTCAAAGCCAGAAGGGATGACGATTTCTGATGGTGCGATTGTTTGGACTCCGACTCCCAACCAGTTTGGTAACAATTCGGTACTGTTGCGCGTTTCAGATTCTCAAGCAATTGTTGAGCAATCATTTACCATCAATGTCAGCAATCTGGCAATTAACCGCGCTCCCAGCATCATCTCTACTCCCAATACACTCACCAATCTAGAAAAAGAATACCAGTACAATCTTAGAGGTACTGACCCGGATGGCGATTTGCTGTTGTGGAGTTTGACGGCAGCACCTGATGGTATGGTGGTTGATTCTCAGACTGGTGCGTTGCGTTGGAACCCAACCAGCACTCAAATTGGCGAACACACTGTCGCCGTGCAACTGACAGATGCGTTGGGTGGGTATACGACTCAGGAATTTACCCTAGAAGTGACTGGCATTAACGCTCCACCCACAATTGTCTCAAATCCCGTCACAAGAGCAGCATTCAATCAACCCTACAGCTACACTGTCGTTGCTAGCGATCCAGAGAACGATGTACTCAGTTTCAATTTGGGCAAAACGCCATCTGGCATGACCATTGACGATCATGGCGTGATTCAATGGACACCCCAAGGTACGCAAGTCGGTTCTCACTCAGTAGAAGTGTTCGTGACCGATGCTCTTGGGGCAACCTCTACCCAAACCTACACAATAGTTGTGAGTGAAACTGCCATCAACAATGCTCCCGTTATCACTTCAACTCCTGTCTTCAAGGCTTCGGTTGGTAGTGCTTATAACTACCAAGTTGTAGCACAGGACTTCGATGCAGGCGATACTCTAGTCTACCAACTGCTGTCTAAACCCGACGGTATCAATATCGAAATCAATCCCACTACAGGATTGCTAACTTGGAACAACCCCATTGCTGGCAGCTATCAGATTGTAGTTGGAGCAGCGGATACTCATGGAGAGGGTGCTGCACAAGGATTTACGCTGACGGCACGGGCAAATAATATTCCACTTATCCAGTCTCACCCAGTCCTGAGTGCAACTCCTCTTAGCACTTATGCTTACGATGTGAAAGCAACTGACGCTGATGGCGATAAGTTGAGTTATGCCCTCGACACTGCATCTCTCGATAAAGGCATCACCCTGGATAATTTGGGACGCTTGCGGTGGACGCCCAACACCAGTAATGTTGGTTCTCACCACGTTGTTCTGACAGTAGGCGATGGTAATGGCGGTGTTCAACAGCAGGAGTATGACCTGTCAGTAACAGCTGATACCATAGCACCAGTTGTGAGGCTGATTGCTAATTACGACTTGGTAAACCTTGGGGAAACTGTCATTTTTCAAGCACGAGCAACAGACAATATGAAAGTGGCCGGGCTAAAACTGCTGATTAATGATACATCTGTGGTGCTCGACGGCAACGGCATGGCACGGTTTACACCTACTACTGCTCTGACAATTAGAGCAGTGGCTGTTGCGACTGATACAGCAGGCAATTTTGGACAGGCAACTTTTGATGTTGCGGCGATCGATACGAGTGATGTCAATGCTCCTGTTGTCAGCCTCAACTTGGGAACTTATGCAGGTAGTTTGGTGACTGCACCGATAGATATCAAAGGCAGTCTCTCCGATGACGGTCAGCTGGATTACTACAAACTACTGGTTGCGCCTGTTGTTGGTGGGGAGTTCAAGGAAATCCTGTTTGTTGATAATCCAAATGCGATCGCTGATAGTGTTCTGGGTAAATTTGATCCCTCTTTGCTGCAAAACGACTCTTACATCTTGCGCTTAGAAGTGGCAGACAATGGCGGCAATATTTCTTACTCTGAGGAAGTGGTTGATGTTGCAGGCGATTTGAAGTTGGGTAACTTCCGGTTGTCGTTTACTGATTTATCAATTCCAGTCACTGGCATCCCCATCACGCTCACCCGGACTTATGACACCCTCACGAGTGGTATGACTGATGACTTTGGCTATGGCTGGAGGATGGAGTTCAGGGATACCGACCTGAGGACTTCGTTGCGACCTCCAAGTGAGGAAGACCAACTGATTGGGTATCAAAGCGCCTTCAAAGATGGAACTCGTGTATACATTACCTTACCTGGAGGTAAGCGGGAAGCGTTTACATTCAAACCAACAATCGACCCAGTATTTAAGTACCTGGCAACTGCATCTGCCGATATTGATAGTGACCCCTACGTGTATAAACCAGCATTCGTTGGCGTAATGGGTGTTACTAGCACTCTGACAGTCAAAGATGCCCGGATTCTTCATAAGGCTGGTAGCAAAGAGTATGTTGGCTTAAATGGTGGTGTGCCGTACAATCCTGCTGATGTTAATTTTGGTAGCATTTACGTCCTGACAACTAAGGAAGGGATTGTTTATGAAATCGATGCACAAACTGGCGATTTGCTCAACATAACTGACACTAACTCGAATAAGCTGACTTATAGCGATGCGGGAATTGTCAGTTCAACCGGTCAGCAGATTACCTTTGAGCGGGATGCACTTGGTCGGATTGCTGCGGTGAAAGACCCGATGGGTGAACTGATTCGCTATGAGTACGATGCTCAGGGTGATTTAATGAGTGTGACTGACCGGGAAGATAATACAACACGTCTAGAGTACAATCAACAGCGTCAGCATTATCTCGATAAAATTATTGACCCGTTAGGTAGAACTGGGGTAAGGAATGAGTACGGTGAAGATGGGCGATTGAAGAAGATAGTAGATGTGAACGGCTTGCCTGTGGAGATGACTTATGACCTTGACGCTTCGGAACAAAAAGTTACCGACCAGTTAGGTAATGTCACAACCTATGTTTACGATACTCGCGGTAACGTTGTCACTGAAATTGATGCCCTTGGTAAAATCACTAAGCGCAAGTATAACGATGATAATGATGTTCTAGAACGAACTGTTATATCAGACCGCTCTGGATCTGATGGTTTCACAAAAAAATATACCTACGACAACTTTGGTAATATGCTAACGGAGTCAGACCCGATAGGTAACGTTACTTATTATACTTACGGTCAGTACAGTCGGCTTTTAACCGAGGTTGACCCCTTGGGAAATGCTACTACATATACTTACTCCTCCAAAGGCAGACTGCGGTCTATGACCGATGCGGCTGGAAATATTACTAAGTACGGTTATGACCTGAAAGGAAATCTAACTGAGATAGTCGATGTTAATGGTAATACAACTCAGTTCAGGTACGATACCGTTGGCAATATAGAAAGTGCAATAGATGCTCAAGGCAACGAAATTATCTACACTTATAATGCCAATGGCAAGCGTTTGAGCGAAACTCAGACTGTTACGACATCCCAAGGTTTACAAAAGCTGGTGTCTGAGCTAACTTACGACCGAGAAGGTCGGGTGACATCGGTTAAAGACCCTCTTCAAAATGTCACCAAATATGAATTCGATAACAATGGTAATCAAACTGCTGTTATTAATGCTCGACACAATCAAACCGAATATCGTTATAACTCCAAAGGTCAGATAGTAGAAACAATTTCCCCTGACAATACAGAGAACAACTCTCTTGATAATCCGCGAACAATTACTATTTATGATGAAGGGGGTCGCAGTCGAGCAACCATTGACCAAAATGGAGAAGTTACCCATTATGAATACGATGCATTAGGAAGGGTAACTAAGATTATTTATCCATCGGCAACAGAAAATACTCTGGCACAATTAATTGCAGCAATTGCACCAGGTGAAACATTAGATTCGATAGATTGGACTTTAGTTGTATATCCTAAAGATTCGCCAGCTTATCTAGTAAATAACCCCTATTCAAGCACTGAATATTATCAAGATGGTTTAGTCAAGGCAGAAATTGACGAGCGGGGTAATCGTACAGAATATCGTTACAATGCTCTCGGTCAATTAATAGAAACTATTTCCCCTGACAAAACACCACAAAACTTATCTGATAATCCCAGAACTCGTCATGAGTATGACTCTTCAAGAAGGCTAATCAGTACAACTGATGCTTTGGGACGCACCACTACTTTTGTCTACGACCAATTAGGACGCCTAAAACAGACAAATTACAGCAATGGTACTTCTACAACTACAACTTTTGATGCTAATGGTCGTGTAATAGCTCGTACTGATAAAGCTGGACAAACCACCAAATACAAATACAATAGTGTTGGCAAGTTAATAGAAACAATTTATCCAGACGATACAATTGGTAGCGATGAGGATAATCCTAAAACTCACAATGAGTATGACGAAATAGGGCGAAAAATAGCCTTTATTGACGAGCGAGGAAATCGCACCAAATACGAATACGATCAAGCAGGTCGTCAAACTCTCATTCGCGATGCTCTTCATAATGAAACCAAATACACCTATGATGAGGTAGGAAATCAATTAACAAAAACCGATGCTCTCAACCACACAACAAGCTACGTGTATGACGAGCAAGAACGGCTTGTAAAAACTCATTTTGCTGACCGAACCTCTACGACTACCGTTTACGACAATAGTAACCAAGTTATTGCCAAAACTGACCAAGATAATCAAACAACGCAGTATGAGTATGATTCACGAGGAAGATTAACTGCTGTCATCGATGCCAGACAACAAAGAACGGAATATGGCTATGATTTAACTGGCAATTTAGTCAGTACAAAAGATGCTAATGGTCATATTACAACTTACGAATACGACGAGCGCAATCGCCGAGTCGCTACAGTACTACCTTTATTACAACGTTCGGAGACTACTTACGATGCAGTCGGAAATGTTGTCAAAGAAAAAGACTTCAATCAAAATACAATCAATTACACATACGACGACAATAACCGCGTCATTGCCAAAGAATTTTTCGATGGCACATCGGTCAACTACACTTACACCAAGACTGGACAAGTAGAAACGGTTACGGATAGTCGAGGAACCACGAGCTACAAGTACGATCTGCTTAACCGATTAATTTCCCGTACCGATCCAAATAGCCCGTCTCTAGACACTGGAGCAACAATTGAGTATGAGTATGACATCGCTGGAAATCGCACCTCAGTTAAAACTAAAGCTGGTACTATAAAACACACTTACGATGAGTTAAATCGTCTGAGAACCGTAACTAAAGATACAGATACGACTACTTACTTTTATGATGCAGTTGGTAATCTTTGGCGTACAAAACTATCCAATAATATTGTTGAAACTCGCCAATACGACCAACTTAATCGCTTAGTTTCCCTGAAAAATGCTCTAACTAACCCCGGATCTGGTGAAGAAACGATTATTTCTAGCTATGATTACACTCTCAATCCCGTAGGGTATCGTCTCGAAGTTGAGGAACACAATGGACGAAAAGTTAAGTATGAATATGACGAATTGTATCGTCTTTTGAGCGAAAAAATAACTGACCCTTCTGACTCTGTAAATAACAGTCGTATTATTAGCTATACATATGACAATGTTGGTAACCGTCTAAGGAGTAATGACTCAGTTGAAGGACTGACAACTTACTATTACAACAATAATGATTTGCTGCTCGACGAAACGCAGCTTAAAAATGGTGAGACAGTCTATACCTACAATTACACCTATGACAATAATGGTAATATGATTTCCCGTGTTAAGGATGGCAATAGCGAAATAATTTACACCTGGGACTTTGAAAACCGTTTAATAGGTGTTAACAATCTTCTTGATGGCAAGCCAGTTGATTATGTTTACGATGCTAAAGGTATTCGAGTTAGCTCTACATCTGATGGTATAACTACAAACTATCTCGTCGATACCAATTTACCCCATGCCCAGGCTGTAGCAGAATACGACTCAAGTGGTAATCTAAAAACTTCTTACCTCTACGGTCACGATTTAATTTCCCAAACTAAAGATGGACAACAGTCCTTCTATCTAGTAGATGGGTTAGGTAGTACACGGGTTTTGACTGATGGGCAAGCTTCAATTACCGATACCTATACTTATGACGCATTTGGTAAGTTAATTGGTAGCAGTGGCAGTACAGACAATAACTACCTGTTCGCTGGAGAACAATACGATGAGGATTTAGAGCAATACTATCTAAGGCAACGTTACTACGACCCCAATACTGGTCGGTTTACAAGACGAGATGTTTATGAGGGTCGTCTTGAAGAACCATTAACATTGCATAAGTATCTTTATGCTAACGGCAATCCAGCCAATTTAATCGACCCGTCCGGTCTCAATGCCATATTAGCAATGTCTCCCGACGCCAGTTGGGGCATCGCGATTGTAACAACAATCATCGCTGTCCTCACAGCAGTTCGCATGATAGAAATTGGTATTGAGCTTGGCTCTTATATTCCAGAAACTCTCAAAGGCATTGGTGACGATCCTCGGCTAGAAGTTTCTGATAATACTGCTCGTAAACCGGATAGTGAGTTATTACAAAAACTTACAGGACGTCTTGGAGGCTTTGCTGGAGATCCTCAACTAGAGGTAAGTAATACTGAAACTTTCCCAAGTATACCTTTGAGTCTCAGTGAGTATCTGGAAAATTATGTTTATTCCATATATAGTGATCCAGGGATCGACCCAGAAGATTACGAATTGGATCGAGAGGCTAAAGATATTGCTAAAAAAATTTACGATGACGTAGCTAGGACTCACAGAACAGTTGCTGTAGGTCGAATTGAGGGATCGGAGGCAAAAGTTGTAGCCAACTCTTTTGGAGAATTTACAGACTACCAAGAAACTTTGCTCAGAAAAGATGGGTATATTGTATATGAGGAAAAAAAAGGAAGCTATGCCAAACCAGATAACCACGCAGAAAGACGTTTAATCAGACTGCAAAAGAGTACCGGGCAAAAAATTGAAGCGATTGGGGTAAGCCATCCTGCTGGGATTTGCTCTTCTTGTTGGACAGAAATGCAAACAGAAGGTATTAGAAGAGGTAGCAAATTGAAGCCAGATAAGCCAAGTAAATAGTAAAAGGAGTAAGAAGACAAATGAACTTGTATTTTTTTGACATGGACTCTTTAGAACAAGAACTAAAACAACTCTCTCCTCTTCACAGAGTGGCTTTTGCAGCTTCTATTTGCGAGAGAATGCTTCCCAATTACAACGCCTTTTCGCGAATGGAGAATTGGGGTAACCCTCTTGTACCAAGAAAGGCACTAAACGAGATTTGGCAAGCCTTACAAAGAAAATCAGCGGATGAAGTCCAACTTCTTCAATTAGCCGAAGATTGTGTTCGCGAAGATATCTGTCCAGACTCAGATGATTTTTTTGATTCTTACTATCTTTTTGAAGCTCAAGAGGCTCTTTTCGCAATCCATGCTACTTTACACGCTTATCTAAATCCAACTTCTTTACAATTTATTCTTCAAGTTGTTAAAGGCGTTAGATTTAACACTATTGAGCTATTTATCCGTGCTAGAGATGAGTCTTTCAATGCCAGCCAGTATAAAGATAAAAAAGCTCAACTAGACGCTATTACCAATCATCCACTAGCAGTTCGAGAAATGACAAAAGAAAATGAGGATTTGCAACGATTGAAAGAAATGAAAATCTTGGATTGTAACTTTTTGGAGTGGCTTTGTACTTCGTTTGATAACGGCGGAAAAAGTATAATCGACGCGAGTTAAACTTTACAGTTAAAGCGCTGCCAAGAGCTATGCTATTAATATTTTTTTACTTGCTATTCTACTTTAAAGGCTTTAAGGTCTACGCCTATAAAGAAAGTTGTCACCCTTTTACAACCTTTGGTCTTTTCTTTTAAGCCAAGCGACTTTGCTCTTTGCTCGTCCCCGCAGGGTTGATGCACAATCGTCCGCGTTGCGTTGGGTTCCCGCATCGGACCAAATCGGAGAACACACCGTCGCCGTGCAACTGACAGATGCGTTGGGTGGGTATACGACTCAAGAATTTACTCTACAAGTGACTGGCATTAACGCTCCACCCACAATTGTCTCAAATCCCGTCACAAGAGCCGCGAAAAATCAACCCTATACCTACACTGTTGTTGCTACCGATCCAGAGAACGATACACTCACCTTCAATTTGGGCAAAACGCCAACTGGCATGACCATTGACGACAACGGCGCGATTCAATGGACACCCCAAGGTACGCAAGTCGGTGACCACTCAGTCGAAGTGTTCGTGACCGATGCTCTTGGTGCTACCTCCACCCAAACCTATACAATAGTTGTGAGTGAAACGGCTATCAACAATGCTCCCGTTATCACTTCAACTCCTGTCTTCAAGGCGTCGGTTGGTAGTGCTTATAACTACCAAGTGGTGGCAACTGACCCGGATGCAGGCGATACTCTAGTCTACCAACTGCTGTCTAAACCCGACGGCATCAATATCGAAATTAACCCGAATACAGGATTGCTAACTTGGAACAACCCCATTGCTGGTAGCTATCAGATTGTAGTTGGTGCGGTGGATACTCATGGAGAGGGTGCCGCACAAGGGTTTACGCTGACGGCACGGGCAAATAATACTCCAGTTATCCAGTCTCACCCAGTCCTGAGTGCAACTCCTGGTAGTACTTATGCTTACGATGTTAGGACAACTGACGTTGATGGCGATAAGTTGAGTTATTCCAAGGACACTGCATCTCTCAATAAAGGTATCACCCTGGATAATTTGGGACGCTTGCGGTGGACGCCGAACACCAGCAATGTTGGTTCTCACCATGTTGTTCTCACAGTGAGCGATGGCAATGGCGGTGTTCAACAGCAGGAGTATGACTTGTCAGTAACATCTGATACAATAGCACCCCTCGTGAGGCTGATTGCTAATTACGACCTAGTAAACCTTGGGGAAACTGTCATCTTTCAAGCACGAGCAACAGACAATATGAAAGTGGCCGGGCTAAAACTGCTGATTAATGATACACCTTTTGTGCTCGATGGCAACGGCATGGCACGGTTTACACCTACTACTGCTCTGACAATTAGAGCAGTAGCTGTTGCAACTGATACAGCAGGCAATATTGGACAAGCAACTTTTGATGTTGCGGCGATCGATACTAGCGATGTCAATGCTCCTGTTGTCAGCCTCAACTTAGGAACTTATGCAGGTAGTTTGGTGACTGCACCGATAGATATCAAAGGCAGTCTCTCTGATGACGGTCAGTTAGATTACTACAAACTACTGGTTGCGCCTGTTGCTGGTGGGGAGTTCAAGGAAATCCTGTTTGTCGATCATCCAAATGCAATAGCTGATGGTGTTCTGGGTAAGTTCGACCCATCTTTGCTGCAAAACGATTCCTACATTTTGCGATTAGAAGTTGCAGACAATGGCGGTAATATTTCCTACTCTGAGGAAGTTGTGGATGTTGCGGGTGATTTAAAGCTAGGTAACTTCCGGTTGTCGTTTACTGATTTATCAATTCCTGTCACTGGCATCCCCATCACCCTGACACGTACTTATGACACCCTCACTAGTGGTATGACTGATGACTTTGGCTACGGCTGGCGGATGGAGTTTAGAGATACCGACCTGCGGACTTCGTTGAGATCTCCAAGTGAAGAAGACCAACTGATTGGGTATCAAAGCGCATTCAAAGATGGGACTCGTGTATACATTACCTTGCCAGGAGGTAAGCGAGAAGCGTTTACATTCAAACCGACTGTTGACCCGTTATTTGGGTTAGCATCTGCGATCGCAAAAAATCCGGATGCGGTTGTTTATCGTCCCAAGTTTGTTGGCGATCAAGGTGTCACCAGTACTTTAACAGTGAAAGATACCCGGATTCTTCATAAGGCTGGTAGCAATGAGTACGTTGGCTTAAATGGTGGTGTGCCTTATAATCCTGCGGATGTCAACTTTGGTAGCATTTACGTCCTGACAACAAAGGAAGGGATTGTCTATGAAATCGATGCACAAACTGGTGATTTGCTGACAGTCACTGACACTAACTCAAATAAACTGACTTATAGCGATGCGGGAATTGTCAGTTCAACCGGAAAGCAGATTACTTTTGAGCGCGATGCACTTGGGAGAATTGCGTCAGTTTTTGACCCGATGGGGTATCTTATTCGCTATGAGTACGATGCGAATGGTGATTTAGCGAGTGTGATTGACCGGGAAAATAAAGTAGTCCGTGATGAGTTTCCATTTAGTACAACTACAAGTGGAGGGACAGCTCGGTTTAATAACAATCAAGTATCTGTTAGATATGTACCTGATGCTGAGTCTAGAAGACAAGCGGGATTAATATCGGCTTTTTATGGAGATCTAAATGTCAATCTTATACCCGATACACCGCGAGGACGATTTCTTGTAGTAGGAATCCCACAACTCAGAATGCAGTCTGGCTACTTCACACGAGATGGAATTTTTAGAGGATTTACTCCTATTGGTAGGTAATCATTACGAACGCAGATGAATCACAATCATAACCAGGGATTTACCATTCCCATTGTTTGAATTAGTTCTTGAAAAGAACGGCATCGCAAAATACTAGCACGACCACTGATTAAAAGCCATGCCTCCCACTCATAATTATGGGTAACTTGAGGATTTAGTAAAACAACACTAGCATCCTCTTCATCACTAATTTGTAGGGAGGTTTGCATATACTCTGTGCGTATAGGTTGGTTCCAAAAATAATTTTTTTCATAAACAAAATATTGTTCATCAGTGATAGGTGGAAGAAGTTTTAGTGCAGTTGTCCATTCATCAATCCAATCCTGATTTTCTGCACAGAACCAATTAATTTCCTCTGTGGAATACAACTTCTGAGGTCCAGGTAGCGCAGGCCAACCATTCGTAACTGTCAAAAACATTCGATATGAAGGTGGCAAAATTATACCTAAACGAGTCTCAGCAGCAACAATTTGCTCTTCTGTTGCGCCTGGATAACCTAACCATTCAGATTCAATAGTTTCAGAAGCAAGTTCTATAAAACTCCAATCTCCACCCTTACCCTTACTTTTCTTTTCTTTATAATCCGCAATAATTTTTTGGCTCTCTTGTTTCAGGAAGATTTCCCAGTCAAATGCTTTCATAGTAATAACGTCATTTCTCGTAGATGTAGGTGCAAGCGCACGAAAAAAACTTGATATATTTAATGAATAATATATTTTAATGCTTTTTCCGAGATAGTTTTCTAAGTTCGACTTTACCCGGATTTCTCACAGAGATGTCATCGACAAACTACAAACCTCATGCTGGTTAACATCATTGATCGCCACCGAACAACACGTTGTCATTTTGCCGCCCTCATAGACCTCATAGAATCGACTTGAAATCCATGCTCTATCTAGCGAATGGCGGTTGCGATCACCGCGTGTTGCAATTGAGTGCTGAGGTGACCAAGCCCTTAGAACCCGGTCGCCTGATGCATGATTATAGTTTCACTGGCGTTGCGGGTCAACAGATCTTCTACGATGGTATGTTTACAGATGGAGCCACTGTAGGTACTGACACTGTAACAGCTCGCTTAATCAGTCCTTCGGGTAAGGGGAGTGAGTATCAACTCTTCAAGAAACCGAGTTAAGACAAAAACCCTTGAAATTTCAATGTGTCAGCCATGTATGTACATGACAAAACATCAATCTTTTAAATCCTAATCGCTCACACAGCTAATACCTATCAACTTTAAAGGTAGATATTGGCTTTTAAGCTTTCTTGGGGTAGTGGTATGCTTACTCATCTGGATACCCAATACCATGGATTACCGTGCCCTGCGTGGGATTTTTGTACGCGCTTGCTCAAAACTCTCTGTGTATCTACATTTTGGAATAGAAAACCCGGAAGTTCACCCCAGATTAGTACAGTAGCCTTTCCACAGATGCATTGTCAACCCATAAAGCAGCCACCTTAGTATTTCCACGCATTCAACTGCCAATCTTATAACCAAATTAAGTAGACTCATCATTGTGATATAGATAACCAACAAGCCATTATGCAATAGGGAGTTTGTACCAAAAACAATACTCTCTTTTTTGCTGGCTCTGTCATCTACCCAAACTCTCTATGGCTCAAATTCTCCAATTTGGGAATCGCACAATCACAGAAGCAGAGGTTTTTCGCCTGCTAGCTGAGTACCAAATGCTACCCCAGTTATGTCGCTCCATGATTATTGACTCTGCTATTGCTCCTGTCACACTGACTGTGGAAGAGAGAAAGAGCGCCCAAGAGCAGTTCTACCAGAAGAACCAAATTACTACACCCGAGCTACTCCAAACTTGGTTGCTAACTTATGGCATGACAACCGAGCAACTAGAAGCATTAGCAACAAAAGAACTCAGGATTGAGAAATTCAAAATGGCCACATGGGGAGCGAAGATTGAATCCATATTTCTCAATCACAAATCCCAATTAGACAAAGTTGTCTATTCCCTCATCCGCACTCCTTCCATGGAAGTTGCTCAAGAACTGTTCTTCCGCATACTAGCAGGAGAACAGACCTTCGCTGAATGTGCATCATTATACTCGCAAGGTGCAGAAGCACAAACAGGAGGATTGCTCGGTCCGGTTCCCCTGTCACAACCCCATCCTACCATCGCTAAAATGCTTTCCACTTCCCAAGCGGGAGAACTGCTACCACCAACCAAGTTAGGAGAATGGGTAGTCATCCTGCGATTGGAGAAATTTATCAGCGCCCAGTTGGACGATGCCATGCGTGCGTTTCTGCTCAATCAGATGTTTGAGACAATGCTTGCAGAAACCGTTCGCAATGCCCAACCAACTATTCTTAACGATACACCTACCCCAGTTCTCCTAACAAGATGACATCCAGCACTACCACTATTATTGATTTTCTCGCTCAACACCACCCCTTCAACCAGCTGGATGTCAGGACTGTTGAACGCATCGCCTCCCAACTCCAACCACTACGCTATCGCATGGGGCAAGCCATCTTTGTGCGAGAAACCATGCCCGATAAAATTGCTATTATCTACTCAGGTGGAGCGCGTCTTATCGGTTACGCACCCGGAGCCAAAGTTCCAGAAACACTGCAATCGTTGAAATCAGGAGCACTCTTGGGCGGTGCAAGCTTAGTGAGGGGTGTTGCAAGTGAAACCGCGATCTCCTCAGATGAAACCCTCTGTCTTACCCTAAGTGCAGCCGATTTTCTCAAACTATTAGAACTTGAACCAGTCCTAAGAGATGCATATAGCAACCACTGTTCCCTAATTGAAGTGTATGACCTCTTGGGTGCAGAACTAGAAAGAAGGGCATTGGGGAATGCCAATCTCAAAGAACTGGCAATTCAGTATCACGCATCAGCCACTGTCCTCAACTTACCTCCAGGCACAACGCCACTTCAACAGCTAGACCCCAATCTCCTATGGCTGGTGAGTGGCGGTAGTTCCAATTATGCTGTAGGTTGCAGCCTCAACTCCCATGACCCACAAGCATATATTAAAGTAGAAGCTGATAAACCAGTTCGTCTTATTGGTTTGCGGGAACTAACAATATCAGGGGACATTGCTTCCCCTTCCCCTCACTCAGACACTCAAACACTCTCTCCCTCCTCACTCTGGCAAGATGCACCCTACGCCCCAGAACGCCCGGAGGAACCAGAAGAACCAAGCCTCTCCCAATCGGTCAAATATCCTCATGTTCGTGGTAGAGGTCCGGTGGATGCGTCCGTCGCCTGCTTCCAAATGCTAGCTCAGTACTGGGGAATGCCGTTCAAGCGAGATGTCATCAAACGTGCCTTGGTCAACAACTTTCAGCGCACGGGTGGCATTTCCATTCAATTGTGTGGTGCCCTCTCAGAACTGATGGGACTCACCTCCCAACTAGTACAAGTTCCTGCCCTCAGTGTCAGTCGCCTACCAGTACCAGCACTCCTCCCCTGGCAGGACAGTTTCGCCATTCTCTACAAAGCTACTTCCAAAGAATTGGTTTTGGCAATACCAGAACAGGGCATCAGACGTTTAAACCCCACAGCATTTGCCGATATTTGGGGGGAAGAAGGTCAAGTACTACTGCTGCAACCCACAAAAGAAACACCCAAAAGCCGCTTTGGTTTGAGTTGGTTTCTTCCTGCTATCAAAAAGCATCGTACAGTACTTATCGAAGTTTTTATTGCTTCCTTATTTGTACAACTCTTGGGACTGGCTAACCCCCTCATTACTCAAGTCATTATTGATAAAGTTATCATCCAAAACGGTGTCAATACCCTCCACGTGTTGGGATTTCTGTTGATAGCAATGGCTGTGGTGGAAGGGGTTATTACTTGGCTGAGAACCAACCTCTTTGTCGATACCACCAACCGCATCGACTTAAGTTTGGGTTCGGAGGTCATTGACCACCTGTTGCGCTTGCCCCTACGTTATTTCGAGAAGCGTCCTGTCGGTGAAATCTCCAGCCGCATCAACGAACTGGAGAACATCCGCTCCTTCCTCACGGGAACTGCCCTAACCGTAGTCTTGGATGCTATCTTCTCTGTCATCTACATTGCGGTGATGGTCATTTACAGCTGGTTGCTCACTGTAGTAGCACTTGCAACAGTACCCCTATTTGCCCTGCTGACATATATCTTTGCCCCCATCATCCGCAGCCAAACCAGAACCAAAGCAGAACGCAATGCCGAAACGCAATCCTACTTAGTCGAAGTGGTTTCTGGCATTCAAACTGTCAAAGCACAGAATATCGAACTCAACTCCCGATGGCAGTGGCAAACCCGTTACGCACGTTACATTAGTGCTTCTTTTGAGAACGTGCTGACGAGTAATACCGCAAGTTCCCTCAGCAACTTCCTCAACAAACTTTCTAGCTTACTCTTGCTGTGGGTTGGTGCTTTTCTAGTACTTGAAGGTCAACTCACTTTGGGAGAACTAATTGCATTTCGTATTATTGCAGGTTATGTCACCAGTCCTTTGTTACGATTGATACAACTGTGGCAGAACTTCCAAGAAACGGCATTATCCCTGGAACGACTTGCTGATATTCTAGATAATCCTACTGAAAGCGAGATAGCTGGACTAGGAGGAGTGAGGGAAGGAAGGAGTGAGGGAGGGAGGGAGAATTTTCCCTTGCTCTCTCACTCTCTCACTCCCTCATACTCCCAAATTCCAATGCCAGCAATGACTGGAGCTATCAAGTACGAAAATGTGACCTTTAGCTTTAGCAAGAGTCCCAATCCCCAATTGGTCAACATCAATCAAGACATTGGAGCAGGAACCTTTGTTGGAGTGGTGGGACAAAGTGGTGCTGGCAAAAGCACGCTCACCAAACTCATACCCCGCTTGTACGAACTCGATTCCGGTCGGATTAAAATTGACGGCTACGACATCAATAAGGTCGAACTTTACTCCTTACGCCGTCAAATTGGCATGGTGCTGCAAGATACTCTGTTATTTGACACTACGGTGCAGTCAAATATTGCTCTGACTATGCCAGATGCCACTCCAGAAGAGATTGTAGAAGCAGCCAAGATTGCTTGCGCTCATGACTTTATCATGAATTTACCCAACGGTTATGAAACCCGTGTTGGGGAGAGGGGTTCTGCTCTATCCGGTGGACAGAGACAACGGATTGCCATCGCTCGTACCGTACTGCAAAACCCACCACTATTGATTCTAGATGAAGCGACCAGTGCTTTGGATTACGATACCGAACGCCAAGTGTGTTTAAATCTAGCACAAGCATTCAAGGGAAGAACAGTATTTTTCATCACCCATCGTCTTGCTACTATCCGTAGTGCCGATGTCATTTTGATGATGAGTCAGGGTTCCGTTGTGGAACAGGGAACTCATGCAGAACTGATGGCAATGATGGGACGGTACTACTGTCTCTACCAACAGCAAGAAGCGGTGGGAGGAGTGAGGGAGTGAAGGAGGGAGGGAGGGAGGGAGTGAGGGAGAGTAAGAGTTATTTGTTGTTACTGGGAGGTATTATCCATTTATCTGAGTTGTGAATCATGGAAACTAACATAGCAAGAATTGAATTATAGGTTTTGTAAAGCTCGCGTCCAGCTTCTACATCCAAATATTTACATTGAACAGCAAACTCTATCCATGTTTGGGTTTCTGCTGCTTCAGCCGAACAGTCGCTTAACTTGGCTACAAACGCTGCTTCATACATACGCTTGCGCCAAGACTCTGCTAAGTTAGCACAGACAGATCTTGAAGAACGACGAATTTGGTCGGTCAAAGAGTATCTTTCTTCCACTGGAAACTTTTTAGACTCCTCAAATATTTTCATAGCAGCATCAAATGCTAGTTTATAAACCTCTAAATCTTTATGGTTTTTAATATGTTCTCTTCCCATGGATTATCTCAAAAGCAATAACAAACAATATATCAATATTGATTTCTAAATGACACATTATTTATAGATACAGGAAAAATTATGAATATCAGTAATGGAAAAGGAAATAATTCAAATGGAAATGGTAAACATTCAAGCCATAAAATTGCCACCGATACTTCCATCAAACAAAATCCAAACTCCCTCACTCCCTCACTCCCTCACTCTCTCCCTCCCTCACTCCTCAAGTTTGACCAACCCGTAATTCTTACTCAACCAAGGAAGTGGTCAAGAGCAATATTATGGAGTTTGATGGCAGTCACTGCGGGTGCTATCATTTGGGCAAACGTAGCCAAGATTGAAGAAGCGGTTTCAGCTACAGGTAAGTTAGAGCCAACAGGTACTGTGAAAGAAGTACAAGCCCCTGTAGGTGGGGTGGTAAAGCAAATTCATATAGAGGACGGACAGCACGTAAAGAGTGGAGAACGCCTCCTGAGTCTTGACCCTACAACGGCTCATTCACAGCTTGCTTCTTTGCAGAAAATACGTGTTTCTTTAGTTCAAGAAAACCAATTCTATCAATCCCAATTAAGAGGAGAGAGAGAGGGAGGGAAAGAGGGAGGGAGGGAAAAAAATCTCCTCACTCCCTCACTCTCTCATTCCCTCACTCCCTCACTCCCAAGAGAGATGCTCGACCTGACCAAAAGTCGAGCAACATTAGTTGCTGAAAACCAAGTGTATCGCGCTCAATTGGATGGTTTGAGAGATCCCAATAGGTTAACAATAGAACAAAAAGAACGCCTGCAATCAAACCAAGCTGAATTGGATGCTCGTGTTACTGCAGCCAAATTAGAGATTGTCCAATTGCAGCACCAACGACAACAAGCTGAAATTAAACAAGCTTCCACTATTGATACCTTGGCAATGAACAAAGGCATTTTGGATAGTGTCACTCCATTGATGCAAGATGGAGCGATTTCTAAAATTCAATACTTCAAACAGCAACAGGAAGTGAGAAACGGTCAGTCCGAAATTGACCAACTCGTTCAGGAACGGGCGCGTTTAAATTCAGCTATTTTTCAAGCACAAGCCAAGCTACAAAACACAATCGCTCTCTCTCGTCAAGATTGGCTACAGCAGATTGCAGATAACAACAAACGCATTGCAGAAATTGACTCTCAGTTAACTAAAGCCATAGTTGAGAATAACAAAAAGATAGCAGAAATTGATTCTCAACTGAGTCAAACTCAGATGAATTTGAAATATCAAGAAATCAAATCCCCGGTAGCTGGTACAATCTTTGAATTAAAGGCACACACTCCGGGATTTGTTGTAACTTCTAGCGAACCAATTCTTAAGGTTGTTCCTGATGATGCACTCATCGCTAAAGTATATATCACCAACAAAGATATTGGTTTTGTTAAAGAAGGAATGACAGTGGATGTGCGAATTGACTCGTTCCCCTTTAGCGAATTTGGCGATATCAAAGGTCAACTCATTTCGATTGGGTCTGATGCTTTGCCACCAGATCAAATTTATCCGTACTACAGATTTCCTGCTAAAGTTCGATTGTCACAACAGTCGCTTTTAGCGAACGGACGCAAAATACAACTGCAATCGGGGATGTCGGTCAGTACCAATATTAAGATTAGAGAGCGCACCGTCATGAGCATTTTTACTGATATGTTTAGCTCCAGTGTGGAGAGCCTCAAGACTGTACGGTAGCAGCACAAGAATAAGTTACAACTAGTCATACAGCTAACGGGACTTAAACATAAGTTAATTGCGCCTCTCTGCTGCAACCAAATTAGGTGAAGGTGGGCAACATATTCGTGCAAGCAAATTCCTTGATGATGCGTCGTGGTAGTGGTATCAAGTTTCCGCAGACAAAGGAACACGCAGGAACAGAGAAAATACTCAGACTTGGAAATTGGGCGATCGCATTACCGAAGCAAAACAGTTACTTCTCACTCCTGACGAGCGCATAGTGTTAACAGAAGCGAATGAGAATGAGGAACTGCCTAACTCACAGAATTTAATCTGTCATTAGTTTGTCTGCTCTAGTACCATAAAATTTAGACAAGAAAGAAAGGAAAATGAACGATGACAGCCACGTTAAAAGAATTTTTAGAAGCTTGTGAGACTTTGGGTACATTACGTCTTATTGTTACAAGTAGTGCTGCTGTCTTAGAAGCACGGGGTAAGATAGAAAAGCTGTTTTATGCAGAATTACCTAAAGGTAGATATGCGAATATGCATACCGAAGGTTTTGAATTTCATTTGAATATGGATAAAATTACTCAAGTAAAGTTTGAAACAGGAGAGGCAAAAAGGGGTAACTTTACCACTTATGCCATCAGATTGCTTGATGAAAAACAGGAACCAGCCCTCAGTGTCTTTTTGCAGTGGGGTAAGCCAGGAGAATATGAACCCGGTCAGGTAGAAGCTTGGCAGACCCTAAGAGAAAAGTATGGTGAAGTTTGGGAACCTGCACCAGTAACAATTTGACAGATCTCGTGAGTAAATGTTACTTACTTGTCTCTCTCGCACTTAACTCTAATGTAGGCGCAAGATTAGAGATCTCCAGAAATTAATTATGCATTACCCAAAAGTCTTTGTAGGGGCGCGGCGGCCTTGCGCCTTTACATCTTTTTCACGCCTATGTCTATTATGCGCCTCTACTAATAATCTTTCTCCAAAATGCGTTCATTTACGCGACTGCATCAATCTTGAAACACCTTCGGAATCTGGACATTCTTTGTTGTAGTTTAGTATATTCTTACCAAGAAGAGGTGTAATACTCCTATCCCGTCCGCAGACTACTTATTTAAATGAACCGCAAAGACGCAAAGAGCGCTAAGTAAAGAGGAGAAGAAGATCGGTAAGCTTGTAGCAGGAATGGAGTAAGACAAAACTATTTTTGGTGTCCCAGTCACTAGAGAGCAATGCGGTAATGCTAGCAGCGATCAACCCCGGAACTAGGATTAATAGTCGGTATCAAATTCAGAAGGTTCTTGGACAGGGAGGCTTCGGAAGAACTTACCTAGTATTTGATAGTCACCGTTTTGGTCACCCCTGTGTACTTAAAGAGTTTGTACCTGCGGGGATTGCAGAAGAGGTTGTTGCAAAATCCAGCGAGTTGTTCGAGAGAGAAGCTAGAGCTTTATATCAAATTAATCATCCTCAAGTTCCTAAATTTTTAGCGTGCTTTACAGAAGAAGAACGTTTGTTCATTGTACAGGAATATGTGAATGGAAAGACTTATGCTCAACTGTTACAAGAGCGTCTTGCTGAGCAAAATCAGGCGTTTTCTGAAGCTGAATTAGTCCAGTGGTTAAAGGATTTATTACCAGTTCTAAAGTACTTACATGAGATGAAAATTATTCATCGGGATATTTCTCTGGAGAATATAATGTTTTCTTTTGACCAAAAGAAACCCATGCTGATTGATTTTGGATTGGTTAAGGAAAAAGTCTCTCAAATTTGGTCGATTGGTACAGTACTGGGAAAAATTGGTTATTCTCCACCCGAACAACTGCGTCTGGGACATTCTTATCCTTCTAGCGATCTATATGCACTGGGAGTTTGTGCTATAGTTCTCCTGACAGGAAAAATGCCAGAGTTGTTGATAGATGAGTCTTTAGAGTGGCAATGGCAGTCTTACGTAAATCTCAACCATTCTCTGACTGAAATACTAGACAAAATGCTGGCAGAAAAACCCAAACAGCGTTATCAGTCAGCTCAAGAGATTCTGACTGAACTCCAAGTATTATATTGGTCTGATGAATTAGGTGCAAGCCAGTCACTGAAAAAAGTACAAATTGAGATCGATCCACTCAAGAAAGAGCGTGAAGTAGCAGAAATTGTAGATTCAGATGAATTTAAGCTTTTGGAACAACGAGCAAACGAGTTTAGGAAGAGGATTGATACAGCAACTAAATCTGAGTTTTCAGAAGAAGGACAAGTACAAGAGCGATCGCCCTCTTCTGAAAATTTAATCATCCCTCCACCATCTGACCTAGTCATAGTTGTTCCTCAACATCAGTTGCAAGTAGAAAGCTCTCCTTATCTTAATGCAAATTTTTTAGAGCGCTGTCGGCAAGAACTAACCCGTTTTGTTGGCTCGCTAGCCAATTTTCTACTCGACAAAGTTTCGAGTCAGTCACCACAAATGACACCCACAGAAGTTGTTGAAGCATTAGCAGTGGAAATTGCAAATCCTCAACACGTAGAAGAATTTAAAAATAACCTCAGAACTTTTACTGACTCTCAGGCAGAAATAGAGACATTTCAGCGTTCGACAGTAAACTTATCATCGAATACGGAGGATATTTGCAAACTACAGATAGTTCCCTTGCAAAATGCTTTACCTCCAACAGTCACTGTTCAGCCGATTAGTTCACAAATAGAAAATCAAATTCAACTTACGCACTCGGCATTACCAGTCAATAATGATATAACTCAATTGCAACGGGCAAAGATAAGTTTAATTCATCTCCTAACCAACAAACAAATTGCATTGCCCAAAAATCAATCTGTTATTCATATCGGTAAGCCAAACGATCGCAGACCTCCAGATATAGATGTTTCAGAATTTCCCAATGCGGGTATTGTTTCCCGAATTCATGCCAGTATTTACTTCCGGGGAGACGGTATATACGTAGAAGATTCGGGAAGTTCTAATGGTACCTATGTTAATGATATACGACTATTCGCAGGCGTCCAACGGCGCTTACAATCAGGTGATATTATAAGTTTAGGTCAGGGAAACTTGATAGCATTTTTATTCCAAGTTTCTTAGCATATTGAGTTGATAAGTAGTAACGATTCAAGCAATTATAAACAAACTAATTAACTGTGTTGAAAAATAGAAGCTATTTAGAAACTCGACTTAGGGACATTAATTCCAATCGGCAAGCAAACTCCGATAAAGAATGTGGTTATGCTAATATAAATATCAATAATCTTTTTTAGCAATTAAAGAAAATTTTTTTGTTCGAGTTTTTTGGTGAATTTTATTTAGAGGGTAACCGCAATGAATAACTCTATACAATTTAGTGTCGGCTTAGTTATAGTCTGCTTTTTAATACTCATGCTTTTGTGGTTACCGGATATACTAAGACGTGAGTAAATAAACTTAAGAGACTTCCAAATAAAAAAGTCTTCAAATATCTCTTGTGGTACGGGCGTCCCCGCCCGTTCTATGAAAAAAGTCTTCAAATATCTCTTGTGGTACGGGCGTCCCCGCCCGTTCTATACTAGTGACGGGCGGGACGCCCGTACCACAAGATTAGGTAATTTATTTGTTGGAAATCCCAAAGAGCGGGGTTTGGGGTGAGGTCTGTTTTAACTTCGCCGAACTCATCAATCTAATTGTCGTGCTACGAGTCGAGCAAATAACCCTTTTTGTTTAACCAGTGTCTCATAAGAACCTACTTCTACCAAGCGACCTGCTTCAATAACATAAATGCGATCGGCGTTGCGGATAGTACTGAGGCGGTGAGCAATGACTATTCGGGTAGCATTCATCTTGTCTAAACTCTCAGTCACAATTGCTTGGGTGCGATTGTCCAGAGCACTAGTCGCCTCATCCATAAGAATAATTTTCGGCTTTAACAAAAGAGCACGAGCAATCAATAGCCGTTGTCGTTGTCCTCCTGAAAGATTTGTACCACCCTCGCTAATGACAGTATGCATCCCCATTGGCAATTGCTCAATATCCTCAGCAAACCCTGCCATCCGTGACGCTTGCCAAGCTTCATCTAGGGTTACCAATGCTCCACAAGTAATATTTTCAAATAACGATCCTGAGTTTATTCGACCATTTTGCAATACGACTCCCAACTGTCTTCGTACCGCTTGGATGTCTAATCCTGACAAATCTTGACCATCGTAATAAACAGTTCCACTGAGCGGTGTCTCAAATCCTAATAACAAACGAAATATAGTTGATTTGCCACTGCCACTCGGACCAACAAAGGCAATAAATTCTCCTGGTTCTGCATATATGGTGACATCATCGAGAGTTAAAGGTCCATCATCACGGTAGCGGAACGTGAGATGCTCTAAGTGAATTCTCCCTGTTAATCGACCTGGATCGGCTTTAGTCGGATCGGATTCTGGCGTCCCTTGAATAATGGGCTTGGCTCTCTCCCACAAGGGGACAATTCCTAAAATGTCGGTCAGAGTATTGCTTAAGTCCGTTACGCCAGAGATGAAAGTTCCAAAAGCTGCGTTAAAAGCTAAAAATGTACCCATATTTAGCCCACTACCGCCTTTGGCTTGAGCTGCTTGAATAAACAGGATTGCAAACCAGAATAGAAGTACAGAACTTATCAACGGTAGTGCTTCATTAAATACGGTTACACTGTCATCAATTCGTTTAATACCAGCTTTAATTTTGGTTCTCCAGCTGTACTTCTTTGCCCAAGCAGCAAAAGCCCGCCCTTCTGCTGCTGCGACTCGCAGCTTTGATACCCCGTTAATCAATTCCACAGTTAGCCCGTTAATTTCACCATCCACTGTCTCTTGTTGCCGATTTTTACGTACCAGCATTGTGCTAGAAGTCACTGTTACGATGACTGCTACAAGGGTTAAACCTATGCCCACTAGAGCGAGAGGTACGCTATAAACGAACATCAGCCCTAAATTTAACAGGGAAAAAATTGAACTCAAGAGAGTCCGTTGAGTAGCGCCACTGAGTTGACTGCGAATTTGAGTGACTGCTAACACGCGAGTCAGTAGGTCACCTGAGGAGTAAGTGCGAAAAAACGCGGGTTTAAGATTGAGCAATCGATCCCATACAGCTGGCTGTAAGGAAGCATCAGCAGAGTTTTCAACTCGTAACGATAATATGCCTTGAGCAAGTTGAAATGCTGCTTGTCCAAACGCTGCAGCAAATAATCCCAGCCCAATTTGTAATAATAGGACGCGATCGCTGTCAGGAATGGCATCATTCACTAACATTGCTGTTGCTTGGGGTGTGACCATTCCCATGAGAGTTCCTAATACCCCCAGCAAGAATACACCTACCATTTCTTTGGTATTACCCCTAGTCCCAAACTGGAATAATTCCAGGGCGTTGCGAACCAATATTGGCAATGGTCGGTAGAACATTTGGGCTTCTAGCGATAGCGTTTTTGCGATCGCTGGAGTGACTAGCTTGCGACTTCGTTCTACAGGGTCAAATAAAACGTAACGATTGCCCTTATTTGGTAACAATGCTACCGGGTTTTTGTCTGGTTCAGTGTAAGCCAATAATGGACCGTGCTCCTCTTTCCACCAATCACCTGCTAAGAGCACTCGACGGGTACGAAATTGTGATGCTCGAGCAATTGCTTCTAATGGATCTTTCACACGATTGAGGTCTTCCGATTGAGCGGGAGGATGAATTGTAATTCCTAATGCTCGACCGACGGCTCCTGTAGCAATTAACAGTGGTGTTCCTTCCTGAAAATAAGCAGTTTTTTGTGGTTCTAAAACCGTGGTTAACTCTCCGAGTGCTACCTCTGTCGCTTGGCTATTTAATTGTTGACGTTCTAGAAAAAGGCGAAAATCCCGTTCTTTGTTCTTAAGAACCAGTAAATTCAAGTAGTGGAAAAAGTAAGTATGCAATTGAGCTAAACTATTCGGTATTTGCTCAATATTTTCTAAATCTCGTGTTCGCGCAATATGTAATTCTGTTAACTCTTTTGCCTCCAACCACATACCAGAGGCTAGGGGAAAGACTGTTGAGGTCTTGTTTAACGTCAGTCCCTCAATTCCCATCCACTTGACACTGCCATCATCTAGATGTACCCAAACAACTTCATTTACAGAGCATGAGAGCGTCTGTTCTTTCTGTAAAGACAAGTAGTGTGAGTTATTGATGTGTTCCACATTCATGGGAACAACTAATTGAGCCTTACTGACGACATTCCCCAAGTTTTCGATCCAACCTTCAACAAGAGCGATCGCCTCAACACGAGCTGCTGTAGAACCAGCAGTAAAATCTGCTATCGGTAGTGGTAGTAATTCTGTTTCTTCTAAAGCCACTGCCAGAATACCCCATTGCTCCCAAAGCTCTGAACCAAATAGCGCATCACCTGTACCTACACTAAACAAGTAGCGACGATGACCCTTTGGTTCTCCTTTTTCAACTTGAGTCGCAAACAGTACAAGAGTACCAGATTGAACGACCCAAAACGTTTGCGGGTCGTTCAACAGCAGTGGTTCGTTACCTTTTATATGATATATTTTTTCATTAAGATTTAATTCAAGCATGGCTTACCGTTTCTTTTTGTTTCTCTTCAATGCTGACCAAACGAGCATATGTTCCCCTGAGTGTACGTAATTGCTCGTGGGTACCTCTTTGCACAACTTTGCCACGATCGAGCACAATAATTTCATCACAATCCCGAATTGTACTGAGTCGGTGAGCGACTACAATACACGTACAACCACGTCGCCGCAAGTTCCGATCGATAATCAACTCTGTTTCTGCATCAAGAGCACTTGTTGCCTCATCAAGCACTAATACTCTTGGATTCCTGACTAAAGCCCTGGCAATTTCTAAGCGCTGGCGCTGTCCTCCGCTCATGTTGACTCCCCCCTCTAACAAAGGCGCGTCATATCCTCCTGGCATATTTAGGATCAGGTCATGAATTTCTGCATCAATACATGCCTGCACTAAATCCGATTCTGGAACAGTTGAATCCCAAAGGGTTAAATTTTCTCGAACTGTTCCAGCAAACAGAAAGATATCTTGCTCAACCATTGCTAAAGAATTAGCAAGAACGGAACGTGGAATTTGGGTTCGAGGTATTCCATCAAGCAAAATTTCACCTCCCCATGGCTGGTATAAACCCGTAACGAGTTTGGCAACTGTAGACTTACCCGAACCACTACCTCCTACAAACGCTACCCGATAACCGGGCTTCAAAACCACATTTAATTTTTCGATCAAAGGAGGTTCCAAACGGCTGTAGCCAAAGGAAAGATTGCGTAATTCTACGTAACCTTGCAACTGAAACGAATCTTGTGCGATAGTATGCACGGGATTTCCTTCACTCTCAGAAGTGCGATCGGATTCGGAGTCAGTGGGGTTCTGAAGAACATCATCAAGTCGGTTGAGATCTGCTTCTAGCTCCTGTAACGTACTGCCAAAATTCATGAGATTGTTAACTGGCTCAAGAAATTCCCTTGTAAGAGATTGATAGGCGACTAGCATCCCGATACTCAAACTACCATTCATGACTCGGAAACCTCCAACAACTAGGATAGAGGCTGTTGCTAATGCCGTTAATAATGTAGGCAATGTTGTCAGCATTTGGGTAGGGAATGCCAATTGTTGCTGAGCATTAAGTGTTTTGGCATAATATCCAGCAAACTTAGAGAATAGATCGAACTCCAAGCCGCTAGCCTTAACCGTTTCCATGGACTGAATTCCACTAATAGCAACGCCAGCAACTTTGCCCGTTTCCTGAGCAACTTTCATACTGGCATCAACACGGTTACGCGATAAAGATTGCAGTGCAAAAAAGTTGAATGCAGCAAAGAAAACAGCGACAAGCGTCAAGATCCAGTCGTACAAAATCATAATTAGAGCGTAAAAGACGATCATGACTGTATCAATGACTGTGGTAGCAAGCCGTCCAGATAGGACGTCAGCAACTTTATCATTAAGTTCGTTACGACTGCTAATTTCACCTGTGAAACGTTGAGCGTAAAACCCAATTGGTAAGCGCAAAGTATGCCAAAGAAACTGTCCTGACATAGAAACCGACAGCTTGATCATTAATCGTCGTAAATAAAGCAGCCTCATCCGTGCGAGCAGCCCTTGACCCAAGGCAGTCAATAGCATTCCTATTAACAAAGGTTTTAACCACTCTTGACGATTTTCTACAAGAATTTCATCAACAAAGACTTGAGTAAAAGCTGGCACAGCCAAACGAGGAATTGTCAGTAATAACCCTGCTAATAAACAAAATATAATTGCTCCACGAGAGCTTTTCAGACGTGAAACTAACGCAATAGCAATATTTTTTTTCCTTCCACCCTTCTTAAATTCTGCTCCTGGCTCCATCAATAAAACGACACCAGTATAGGCTTCATCAAATTCCTCCATAGACATTGACCTGCGCCCACCGCCTGGATCGTTAACATAAGCACGGTCTTTAGAAAACCCCTCCACTACCAAAAAATGATTGAAGTTCCAAAAAACAATGTATGGAGGGCGCAAATTTTTTAAGTCTTCTATAGACTTTTTGAAACCTTTCGCATCTAAACCGTAAAGTCTAGCTGCTTTCAATACATTAGATGCTTTACTTCCATCTCGCGAAACCCCGCACTCACGTCGCAATTCAGTTAAGGGGACAATGCGACCGTAGTAGCCTAAAATCATTCCCAAGCTAGCAGCGCCGCATTCCACCGCCTCCATTTGGAGAACTGTAGGAGTACGTACATGAGATGGACGCTGTCGCCAAAACTTTAAATTTAAACTGAAAAGCATAATTTGGTTAGTGGTTAGTTGTTAGTGGTTAGTTGTTAGTGGTTGGTGGTTAGTGGTTAGTGGTTGGTGGTTAGTAGCTAATAACAACTAACAACTATCAACTATCAACTAACAACTATCAACTAACCACTAACGTTTTTTAATAAACACCAGTTAGAGACTTAAAGATAGGAATTACGTAGGAAATGGGTGCTTGTTGCCCAACTTGTATCCGGACTTGTGTGGTGGTACCTGATGAAATTTCGAGTGATGGTCCTTTAGAAGAAGACCATTTGTAGCCACTGGTGGTGTTTGGGTCTAATTCTAATTCAGCAAAGACTTGTATGGTGGCGCTACCAGTACTGGACAGATTTTGCGTAATACTGTTTGCCAAATTTTCGTTACCGATAATTGCTGCAATATCTTGGTTTGTCACTGGAAATGGCGTAACCTGAGTGACTTTCCCAACAATACCGCCAAAGCGTTCGCGCTTGACTGTGCTAGGAGTGACTTGTACGGGCATTTTTGGCTGAATTTGTTTGCCGTCTTTGTCAGCAAGATAAATGACACTCATCAGTTGAGCGTTGTTATCTTCAATTTCAATTGACGCAATGCGCGAACCAGCTCCGATCGCTTGACCTGGAGCAGTAGCCACTTCTAGCACTCGACCATTGTATTGACTGGTTATTTTGCTTTTTTTAGCTAACTCCAACTCTAGTTGAGCAATCCGACGCTTGGTTTCTTGGGCTTGATTGCTTTTATTAATCAATTGCTCTCGATTTTGTTGCGCTAACTGAGCTATTTGTACATCCAGATTTTGAATTTGGGTATTAATTTCTTTAATGGAGTTAAGATTTTTTAAATACTCAGCTTGTGCTTGGGATTCTTGGCTATCAATTTCTTTAAGCTGCGCTTCTAAATCTGACACTTTTGTCAGACTGTCGGTATAGTCTTGTTGAACTTGCAACAGCGTATCTTCGTTAATGGCTCCTTGATCTCTAAGCTGACGTCGAATCTCGAACCGTTTTTTTAAGGTTGGAATTAAGGCTTTGCTTTGTGCCAAACTCTGCTGTAAACTTGCACGTCGTTGTATCAGGGATTTGAGGTTTTTTTCAAGCAGAATCGGTCCGTACTCCTCAGTAGTACGCAGGTTTTTCAGTAACACTTCTCGCTGCTTCTCTATATTCTGCTGTTGGAGCGTAATGGACTGCTTTTGCAAATTACCAGTTTCTTGGTTCTGTCTGAGCAATTCTGTCAGCTTCGATCGCTCTTGCTGTAATTGTTGCTTGAGTTGGGGTTGGTCGATAGTACCGATAACGTCCCCTCGCTTAATTGTTTGCCCTGGTTTAATATTAAGTGTCAAAATTTGACCTTCACTTGGCACTTGAAATGGCACCACATTACGAGGTCGGATGAGTACGCCCTGACCGCTGACAGTAACTGGAATTCTGCCGAATACACTCCAAGCAACAGCTGCAACAATTAAGCAGCCAATCGTAGTCAAGGGTATCCAGGCGTTACGGCTAACGACACGCATCATCTCGTCTAGCCGTTCTGGTGAAGATAAGCGTTCTACAGCTTCCTGACGAAAAATTTTGTTTCCTTGAGTTTGCATTTAAATAATCCTGTAAAACTAAGTAGTGAGGAGCGTCATTTGTTATTTGTCACTGGTCACTGGTCACTGGTCACTGGTCACTGGTCACTGGTCACTTTCAAACGTTTGAGCATCCAGTCAAATCTAGTACCTCCTAAAAAAAGGTTGTCCATCATATTCAAATCAATTTCATCCTCGTATTTAACATCTTGAGATAACCTCCGCCCTACTTGGTAAGGGCTTCTACCATATCCCAAACGACTGATGAGTCCTTGGAGCCGAGCAGCAAGAAGCATAGCTATAACTCGGTATAAACGAGATCCCATAGCTGGATTTTGTTGAAGCTTGATCGCGATCTGTTGCTTTTTAACAGCTAACACTTGGGAATTTTCCACAGCTTTAAAGGTATAGGCTGGTAAGCGTGCATCTATTAAAGCTGTTTCACCAATAATTTCACCACTTGAGACTGAGGCAATTTCTTGTGCAAGGCTGGAGTCGCTTTGTCCGTTATCTTCTAAAAGTGTAAAAACACGGGATAAAGAGTTTTGCGTATTTCCACTGAAAAAAACTGACACTTTTCCATGTAGTAATACGTAGAGGTATTCTACCGCTCTACCTGCTCGAATCAGAACACTGTCAGCAGGAAGCGTTTCAACATGACTGTGCTCAATCATCCAGTCAATATCACTATCACTGAGTTCGCCAAAGAGCAAAGGAACATCTTGCAAAGGCGGAATTTTTATATTTTGACGACGTGTAAACTTACTTACCAAGCGCTCAAAGCGGTCTAAGAGCAGGATGGCAAGCGCACGGTAAAATCGGGTTGCAAATTCCAAATCTTGCCGAAGTGCTGTTAGCAAATGCTGGCTGGGTAAGGCTAGAACAACTGAATTTTCTACTGCTTTTACCGTAGTTGTTGAGGGGCTGAAGTTGAGGAAAGATATTTCACCTAGCACCTCGCCACTAGAGAAACGAGCGATTTCTTGCTCTAAGTCGTTGTCATCTTCTAAAGCAGCAAAAACACTAGCTAAAGTACTTTCTTGGTTTCTGCTGATACTAGCGCTTAAAGTGCCTTCAAGAATGAGATAAAAAGTGTCAAGACTGCTCTGCTGCTGGATCAAGACTGAGCCAGCAGCAATTCTCTGTTGACGACCATTGGCAGTCATCCAGCTAATATCACTATTACTTAACTGTTGGAGCAGAACTTCTGTCATAAGCTTAATTTTTGAACTATGGTTGCTGTTAGTTTTTATCGGCGTGCAGCTCGTTGCCAACCAAAGAAGTGAACAATTGTTGCTGTTGACGATAGTAAGCATCTTCCAGTAAGGACTTGCCTGATTCACAAGCTAATTCTTCTAGTGTTAGAGTCGTCAAAGCAATCAATGTTAAAACTTGTTCTGTTACAGTTCTCGATCGTCGTGAATATTGTTTATCAAAACATTCTACGTTTTCCGCTGCGCTTTTAACTAATGCTTGAAGAATCTTAAATGCTTTGTCTGACAGGGGTGGTTCGCCCCTATAGTTTTGTAACCTGCCACCCTCACGGTACAAAGGAAATGACTCTAAGCCAACAAAATGTAAAAACCAGTCAGATCGGTAGTGCTCAATAGCAGCTACGATACCTCTATAGTCAGCTATTAATTCATCAAAAATGTTATTACGCATTGAGCCAAGAAAGCGGCGAGTAAAGTAATGCGTACATTCATGTTCTAACCGAATTTTTAAAGAAAGTTGCTGCCACTGTGTTTCACTCAATCCCAGATCGCTTGCAGCTATATTGCTGTAAAAACCGGGACTGACAATGATAAACCGATCTTGATACAATTCCTTGTGCGGTATCAAGCGCTTAAATTCGTTGTTCCAGTCAGTTTCAGAGTATTGAGCTTGTTGGTTCTCCCACTGCTGCCGATATTGGCGTATGCGCTCCCAATTGTTGTAGCCACTTACAATACAGGCTCCCATAGAATCAGGTACTGGTTGCGGTTCGTTCTTTTGAGTGAGGGCTTGTACTAAGCTCACAAAATCTTTGCGGTTACCAGTCACGATCGCCGGAATTAAACCTGCTAGAGATTGATACAACTGAATCTGTAGTTTTTCGGGTTCGCTCAAAATTAACCCTGTTGCGTTCACAAAGTGACTCTGAAAGAGTATCGCCATACTATCCAACAGCTTACCTTGACGAGTCGCGGCACGATAGGTTTTTGTTTCACTCATACCAGCCACTATTGGGAACTGAAGTTGGATAAGACTTTGTTTCAAGACAGTATAAGCTCCTTCAGTTTCAGCTTGTGCTACGTACCGTTTCCAAGCTGAGATATAAGGTTCTGCTGGAGGTGGGAAAGTTTGAGGAAACTGCCACCTATCATGACCAAATATGTTTTGGTTATATGCGAGCAGTTCTGTTATTTCACTGTTGCTAGCACCAAAAGCTACTAGAACATTAGTTCGGAATTGCAGAGCGTCCATTGAGAGCAAGCATTTTGTAAATGAGTGAGTGAATAAACATAGTTACACAAAAAATTGTTTGACTGAATTTGACCAAAAATTCAGTCAAATTCATCAGGTTCTTCACAAGAGAACGCTTATTTCTTAAACCATAATTTTTTCCGCTACTCTTTCTATTGCCTGAGTTATGGGATGGCGGGGGTAGTTTAGAGAAAATATGCCACTACTTGCAAGCCGAAGCAAGTCTTCTGACTCTGGAATAATACCGACAACTGGAGTTTTGTAAGTTTGTTCAACTTGCTGTCGGAGATCCTGATAGTCGTACTCTCTCAAGGCTTTATTAATGACCAGTAACAACTTAGGGACTTTCAGCCTCTGTGCGACATCTACAGTGACTGCAGTGCCTTGAAAATCTTGCCGATCCGGTCTCAGTACCAACAAGACGATATCAGAAGTTGTTAGTGAAATTAGAGTCTCCTGATTAAGACCGGGATGGGTATCTATGAGAAGGTAGTCAAGTTTAAGACTCTTAATAAGCTCTTGGAAGCCCTCAAGTAGAAGTTCAACGTCAAATCGTTCGCGCAGTATACGGGATATATCGTTTAGTTTAACACTTGCAGGAACCAAATAGATAGCACTACGAGCATTTCCTTGGTCTTTGAGTACAGAAGTAACATCATGGGCAGCATCAATAATTCTACACTGAGACCAAAGGAACTCATTGAGAGTACGTTTTATTTTTCCTTCATCTAAGCCAAATAGCATATGAATTCCAGGTGATGCTAGGTCGGTATCAACAATACCTACACGATGACCCTTGCGAGCAATCACTGTCGCCAGATTAGCTGTAGAGTTTGACTTGCCAGTGCCACCTCTATAAGAGTGAATGGAGACAATTTTTGACATAGTAAATATTTCCGTTGTCAACTCTTACACTTTGCACTAAGTGCGTAATCTCACTAGGTACTAATAACTCCTTCCAAAGTACCACTTATTATATCTATATTATTAGACTGAATCTGGGAGAAAAAGTGATAACTTTAGATAACTTTAGGGAATAAAAAGAAGTATTTTTATGCAAACTCAGACCCTAGAATCTAAAATAGAAATTAAGTAGGTGGGTGGGAAAAAACAGAACTATATAACTTCATATATATTATAAAATCTAAATATTACAACTTGTATATCAAAGGAGGTGGACGAGCTAGATGGTCTGTCTAGTAACCCAAGTTGCTAGTTGTATATTCAGGCGATCGCATGAGGTCATTTAAATCATAAAAGCCCCCATTCTTGTTACAAGATGCCAGTAAGTTTATTTGCTGGATAAAGTTAAGATTAATGAATTCACTCCGAAATTTTGATACTTCTCTTGTTCTTCTTTTATATAAATAAACCTATAAATTTATGGACGCTCAACAAGCTTTAGCTTTTGTTGACGCTTTGGTATTTACGAAAAAAGGTAAGCATCTGAGCGATTTGCAAAGGCTGATTCTGCAATCGTTTTGGTCAGATCCGTGTCTGCGCTACGATGACATTGCCAAAAGCTACGGCTACTCGGTGGGTTACCTCAAGCAAGATGTCGGACCTAAGTTATGGTTGCTGCTGTCGGAGGTTTGCGGTGAAAAAGTGAGTAAAACCAATTTTCGCTCGGCTTTAGACAGGCGATCGCATCAGATAGATATCACTCCGCTGGTTGAGGACAGTTTACCCATAACAAGGTTTAGTGAGAAGGTGATTGATACAACCGAGCTATCGCCAGCTTTGGTCAACACTCCAGTCGGTGGGACGACAAGATATCAAGACTGGGGAGATGCACCTGATGTTTCCGTTTTCTACAATCGCATTCAAGAACTGGCTACCCTAGAACAATGGATAGTGGCCGATCGCTGTCGCTTGATTGTCTTGCTAGGAATGGGAGGAATCGGTAAAACCCATCTTAGCGTTAAGTTAGCCGCACAAATTCAGAACCATTTTGAATATTTGATTTGGCGATCGCTAGCCCAAGCGCCTTCTTTACAACAACTGGCGATCGACCTCCTCAGATTTTTAACTCAAGGAGAGGAAAACAATTTACCAATTAGATTTGAGGAGCAAATTTCGTATCTGATTCATATTTTGAAAAAAAACCGATGTTTGTTGATACTAGATAATACCGAGACGATTTTAAGAAGTGATGTCTTAACAGGTCAATATCAAGAAGGCTATGAGGATTATAGAACATTTTTTCAACGGCTAGGAGAATGCAATCATAACAGTTGCTTGCTGCTAACTACGAGAGAAAAACCTAAAGAAATTGCCTTAATGCAAGGAGAAACCTTACCCGTTCGCTCTTTAAAATTAAACGGCTTGAATTTCCAAGCCGCGCAGAAACTTTTGCAATTAAAAGGCTGCTTTTTAGAGTCGGAGGAATCCTATCACGTTTTAATCGAAAACTATGGCGGTAATCCTTTAGCCTTAAAAATTGTTGCTTCCATAGCAGCCGATTTGTTTGATGGGAATATTTCCGAACTTTTGAGAAAAAAATCTTTAGTCTTTGGCGAAATCAACGAAGTTTTAGAACAGCAATTTAATCGTTTACCTTTTTCAGTCAAAAGCTTTTTATACTGGTTAACTCTTGAACAAGAACCAATCGATGAAAGCAATTTGAGTGTAGTCACTTTTCCAGACTTCTCACACAAATTAATTATTGAAACTATCCAATCGCTGTGGCATCATTCTTTTTTGGAGAAAAAGAACAAAAAACTTTTTTTACAACCTGTTGTTAGAGAATATTTCCAGAACAAGCTCGTCGAGCAAATTCTGGAAGAGATTGAGAGTGAGAATCTAGTTTTATTAAACCAGTATCCTTTACTCAAATCAAGAGCTAAAGAATATCTCAAACAAACTCAGATTCAACTACTTATTAAACCTTTATTAGATAGGCTGTTAACCTTTTATAAAAATCTCAAAAATATTGAGATAAAATTCCAAAAAATTCTCGCAAACCTACAAAAAAATACGACGTTATCTCCGGGATACGCAGCTGGAAACATTATTAATCTTTTATGTCAGCTTCAAGTTGAACTAAGCGGATATGACTTCTCAAATTTAACTGTTTGGTCTGGCTGTTTACAAAATACTAACTTACAAAATGTCAATTTTACTCGTGCCGATCTCAGTCAGTCAGTATTTGCAAAACAGTTAACCAGCATTTTATCTGTTGCCTTTAGTCCCGATAGCAGATTACTTGCCACTGGAGATGTGAATGGAGAAATTCACTTATGGCAAATTGCCGATGGTCAGCCGATTCTCAACTGTAAAGGACATGCAGGTTGGGTACATTCAATTACTTTTAGTCCCGATGGAAAAATGCTCTGTAGCGCTAGCAGCGACCATACTGTGAAATTATGGGATGTGTCCGACGGCAGTTGCCTGAAAACGCTGGTAGGACATCATCAACGAGTTCGTTCAGCTGTTTTTAGTCCAGATGGCAAGCTAATAGCCAGTGGTGGAAGCGATGCAACAATCAGACTCTGGGATACTAATAGCGGTCAATGTCTAAAAGTTTTGTCAGGACATAAAAGTTATATTTGGTCTGTCGTTTTCTCTCCTGATGGCAGCATGATTGCCAGTGGGAGTGAAGATAAGAGTATTAAACTTTGGCATGTGAACATGGGTGAATGTCGGCAAACGCTATTAGAACATAATCGTTGGGTACGAACGCTAGCATTTAGTCCCGATAGCAAGTTTTTGGTAAGTGGCAGTGGCGATCGCAAGATCAAAATTTGGGAAATTAAAACTGGCAAATGTTTGAGAACACTCACAGGACATACTCAAAGATTGCGATCGGTCGCCTTTAGTCCAGATGGCAAGCTGATAGCTAGTGGTAGTGGCGATCGCACGGCCAGACTTTGGAGTGTTGCTGACGGAAAATGCCTCAAAACCCTACACGGTCATAACAATCTTTTAACCTCAGTCGCTTTTAGTCCTGATGGGACAATTTTGGCCACTGGCGGAGAAGATCGATCCGTGCGACTATGGGAAGTCAACACGGGTAGCTGCATCGATATTTGGCAAGGTTACGGCAGTTGGATTCAATCAGTCGCCTTCAGTCCCGATGGAAAAACCTTAGCCAGTGGTAGTGAAGATAAGACTGTCCGATTGTGGAATCTTGAGGAGGCTCAATCTTTAAAAACTCTGCCAAGTTCAATTGCCTTGGAAGGACATCGAGGATGGGTCTGTTCCGTCGCATTTAGTCCTGATGGCAAACATCTTGCCAGTGGTAGTAGCGATTATAGTGTCAAGCTTTGGGATGTAGGGACAGGTCAATGCCTAAAAACCTTACAAGGACATAGTCGTTGGATTGGTTCGGTGGCGTTTAGTCCCGATGGACTGACGCTAGCCAGTTGCGGTGGTGACTACACTGTCAAGTTATGGGATGTCATTACAGGAAACTGCTTAAAAACTTTACACAGACACGCAGGTTGGTTGTGGTCTGTCCAATTTAGTCCCGATGGGGTGACACTGGCGAGTGCTTCTGAAGACAAAACTATTAAACTGTGGGATATTTGCACGGGTAAATGTATAAAAACGCTCGTGGGGCATACTAGCTGGGTACAAGGAATATCTTTTAGTCCCGATGGCAAAGTTTTGGCGAGTGCAAGTTGTGATTGCAGTATCCGCTTATGGGAAGTCGTTACAGGAGAATGTTTAAAAACGTTACGGGGACACACGAGTTGGGTACAGTCAGTAGCATTTAGTCCAAATGGGGAAATTTTAGCCAGTGGTAGTTGTGACCAAACCGTGAAGCTTTGGAATTTAAGTACAGGGAAATGTCAGCAAACGATACTAGCTCATCAGAGTTGGGTTTGGTCGGTGGCGTTTAGTCCCGATGGGAAGACTGTGGTCAGCGGTGGTCAAGATGAAACGATCCAACTCTGGGATATTCAAACAGGAAAATGCCTAGGTATGTTGAGAACAAAACGACCCTATGAAGGAATGTGTATCGCGGAAGCGAAAGGTTTAACAGAAGTTCAACAGGAAGCCTTAAGATTTTTAGGCGCAGTAGAGTAGACATCTCCAGAAATTAATTATGAATTATCCAAAAGTCTTGGTAGGGGCGCAAGGCATTGCGCCCCTACATCTTTTCCACCAGATGTCTATTGCGCCCTTACATCTTTTTCCCCAGATGTCTAGTAGATAACAATTTGCGACTTCTTCAAGAAGTCGAGAATTTAACCAAAAATTCAAACTCCAAAACTAAATATCAGACGAAGCATCCAAAATTTTAAATGACCCCTTGGTTTGCTCCATAGAAGTTAAGTAGTCTTTCTCATACTCTTCAAATCGTACCATGTTTGAATGGTGCAAGGGTACAGTCCAGATCGCTTTCGGAATTTTTGCGATCGCTTGACGCTTATGTGCCTTAGCGTGGAGAGCAAGTAAGCATCCCGTTTTCTGGAGATCTTCCCTGACCCAATCGCAAGTGTAGCGGATCGTGTCTGGGTAAATCCGATGAGTAATTAGCCATCCTACTACTTGCTCTTGGTAACGCAATCCAAAACTGGTAAGAGGTTCCATACCTTCTTCATGCAGAAAAGGAACTAACTCTTCTGGAATCCAAGGATCTTTCTCTTGCTGTTGTTGGATGGCGATTCGTTCCTCATGGGTTAATTCACACCAGGGAAAAATGGTAAATGAAGGCGGCAAATTTTCGTACATTTTCAGCCAAGGCGCATTTAAAACCCGGCGATCGCTCTTACAGATCAGCATTCGTGGCATTGGCGGGGACCAGTGGCATTTTTCAAGCAGGTGTTCCAGCGCAGGCGTTGTCGGTTTGCTTGTTATATAGACCAGGGTCGCGTTCGTACAACCTCTTTGACGCAACACCTGCTCTAAACGGGTAAGGAGAGCTGTTCCGATTCCGGCATTGCGGTGTTCGGAACCGACATATAAAGATAGCACTTTAGCAGAGGTATTGTCTGATTGGATCTCGGCTAGGGCTAACCCAATTGGTTGCCCCAAATCAGAAGCCCCGACTGCTACTGTCAGCTCTTGTGGGTGTAGGACTTGCAGCCGAGACCGGAAGAGAGGAAAGGTCATTCTCTCATAAGCAGTTGCTGTCGAACTATCAAGAATCTGCAATGAATACATTAGTTTGTGTCAAGAAAAACTATTTATCTATTTTTAACTAAAAACTCTACGTTTCTTTTACGGTTATTTTTGAAAATTTTTGAGCGCTCGTTTCTCAGATATCCTTAGTATTTATTATAACTCTTATTCTGGAAATGTCTAATAATTTTGTTTGTTCGGAATTTATGATACACCAGATTGCTTGAACCGCTTCAAAAGAGTTTGTTTCAATTTGTTAAAAAATAAATATCAAATTGTTGAAAAAACTTCTTAACTTTACTGAACTTTACTGAACTTTCCTATCTGGTCATTAATCATTTTCTGAATTAACTTTGAATAGTAACCACTCAATAAATCAGGGCGAACTATCAGAACAAAAACGATTTTGCGTCATTTGACGCTTGTAGATGAAGGATTTACCTTAGGTTATTGAGCGGTTACTTTGAATAAACAGAACAATACCAGCATCGCAAAAGATTGAATAAATCTTAACTGGTATGGCTCAACTAACAATCATAGGAGATAGAAATTATGACTCAAGCAGGAGCAAATCCATCTAATAGCGAACGAGACTTTCTTGACGAACAACTCAAGGCTAGACTGGGGATTGAGTCGGCATTAATTGCCAAAGCCTGGGTAGATGAAAACTTCAAGCAAGAGTTAATCAGCGATCCCAAAGGAATGATCGCACGGGAATTAAACACTCAGATTCCTGATGGTGTTGAAGTTCAAATACTTGAAGAAACTCCGACAACTTATTATCTATCCATCCCGATGAAGCCTTCTGTCGATACTGAAGAAGAACTCTCCGACGAGGAACTAGAAGCGGTTGCTGGTGGAGGTGTGAAAAAGTCGATATTCAATACTGTTATGGAAGGAGTCAAAGGGTGTTCATGCTAATACCTGTCCTTTTTGATAATCAACTACCTGCCAATAGGTGGTATTAGTAGTCAACCACAGTAATTTTGCTGAGTGTAAATATTTTCCTCATCACCGTATCTGGTGTTCTCCGCGTCATTTCCCATTTGGCAAAGTTCACTTGCCAGACTACTAGGTGTCCGAGAGAGTCTAATCTACCAAGGTGGCTCTCTCGCTTTTTCCGATTTTTAGCCCAATAATCTTGGGGTTATAAAACTGCCACTAGGATTGTATTTCAAAGCAAAAAAGCAAGAACAACTGAAATATAGCCCTATTTGATAGGTAAAAATTATTAACCGCTAAGACGCAAAGAGCACAAAGAAAAGAGAGAAGAGAGAATTTTACAAATGATTTAGGATTGTTATATAAAATGAAATTGGCTCGGAAAGATTTAGCTCAAATAGTGGGTAAGGCGAGTACAATTGCCGAACGTCTAAAATCTAATTTATTGATGAATGAAGTTCCTATCAATGACTCAAGGGTTAACTCCCGACTTGAGCGCTGGTGTCGGGTTGCGGCTAAAGGAGATACCAAAAAATTTGAGAAGCGTCTCGCTTGGGATGGTCTAGATGTAAGCACAGTTCGTCGTGCTCTCGACACAGCCTACTGGGTTGGAGATGCACCCCTACCAACTTGGGCGGAAACTTTTGCAGCTGTCATGGAAGCGATAAGTTCAGTTGCATTAGAAACCTTGGAGAAAGACAATTCGAGTCAGTACCGTTTTGTAGACCCCGAAGATCCAATTCCTTTTGAAACTGTTTTTATATCATTTGTGGAGGTGGCTAGAAAAAAACTCCTTGCTCGGGCTAACGGTGGATATCAGTTGCTGGAGCCATCAGTTCAGGTAATTCTAGAGCGCAATCTCTTAAAAAAGCTCGCTAGTGTTGGCTCGCAAACCCTGCAAGCAGAATTTGTGACTTTTCGTAATTTTAGACGAGCGAGCCTAGTTTCTTCAGTAGCGCACTCTTCTGGTAGTCTCTCTAGAGAACTTTACCAGCAGTTTATCGAGCAGCTACTTAGCAACAATCTGCTGTCTCTGTTCCAGAAATACAGCGTCTTAGCTCGGTTATTGGCAACAACTATCAACTTGTGGGTAGAAGCGATTGGTGAGTTTCTTCAGCGCTTGGTAAAAGACTGGTCGGAAATTCAGCAAATCTTCCAGGCTGAAGGTGTATTGGGACAGATTGTGAAGCTAAATCTAGATATTGGCGATGCTCACAATTGCGGGCGTTGTGTGATTATTATTGAATTTAGTTGCGGTCTGAAGCTGGTTTATAAACCCAGAACTCTAGGACTAGAGGGGGCTTATTTTCAGTTACTGTCTTGGTTAAACGAGCAAGGAATGCCTTTGCCTTTCAAGGTGCTCAAAGTTATTGACCACTCTAGTTATGGCTGGGTTGAGTATGTGGCGCAATTACCCTGTGAAAACGAGTCAGCTGTCAAGCGATACTATCGACGAGCGGGAGTTCTGCTGTGTCTGCTTTATGCCTTAAAAGGCAAAGATTGCCACTATGAAAACCTCATTGCTAGTGGCGAGCATCCCGTCCCGATCGATTTAGAAACCCTGCTACAACCGGAAATTCGGGGACTGGAGGATCGGGGCGATTATGGAGAGTTGCAAACCTTAGTCAATCAGATACTCGATAATTCTGTACTCAGTACGGGTCTGTTGCCAAACTGGGAAATGAGTCCCGATGGGCACACGCTCTTCGATGTCAGTGGATTAGGGGGAGTTGGCGAACAGCAAATACCCTATCAAATCCTAACTTGGCATAACATTAACACCGATCGCATGGCGTTAGGACAACGGTATGGCAAACTAGCGCACCAAGCCAATTTACCCACCCTCGACGGCGTTGTCTGTTCGCTGAATGGTTATATAGAGGAAATTGTCGATGGCTTTCGACAAATGTATGACTTCTTGCTTGATCGCCAAGAAGCTATTTTAGTACCTGACGGACCCTTAGCTTCTCTGGCTCGTCAGAAAGTGCGTTTTCTCTTTCGCAATACCAGGCTTTATGGAGTCGTGCTAAAAAATGCCCTCGCCCCCCAGTTTCTTCAAAATGGTGCAGACTTCAGCATCGAATTGGACATACTTAGCAGAGCGTTCCTCGCCTGTGACGAAAAACCTGACTGCTGGCAACTGCTGGGGCGGGAAGAGGAGGCATTGGCGCAATTAGATATGCCTTACTTGAGTGCTTACTCAGACAACAATGCACTGATTATTTCTCCAGAAGAAACCATTGTCGGAGTGTTCCGCGAACCTAGCTACAACTCGGTCATTGCTCGCCTACAGCAACTTAGCGCTGAAGACCTGACACAGCAGACTGCTATTATCAGGGGTTCTCTTTATGCGCTAGTTGCCACCGACCTTGAAAGTGCCACTGTGTTCGAGTATCAGGAGCCTGAGTTCGATGACTTTACACCTTTAAGTCGGGAAGCGATGTTGCAGCAAGCACTGGCGATTGCTACCGATCTCAAGGATAAGGCAATTTACACAGCTGATGGAATTGCCCGTTGGACTGGTTTGGAGTATATGCCGCAAACAGGAAAACTTCAATTACAATTAATAGATTTCGGCTTGGAAGGCGGGTGCGGGATTGCTTTATTCTTGGCTGCTCTAGAAAGGGTTACGGGAGGAGCCGGGTATCGAGACTTGGCTTTGTCTGCTCTCAAGCTGCTCCGCAGAATCCTGAACAATTCTAAAGCTTATCAACTACTGAAAATGTCCGTCGATCTGGGTGCTACTGGTGGTTTTGGCTCAATACTTTATGCGCTAGTCAAGGTCAGCCAATTTTTGGAAGAGCCAGCACTCCTGGAAGATGCTAGACAACTTGCCTTCTTGATAACTCCCACAGATATTATCAGCGATCGCAACTTAGACATCAGTATGGGAACAGCAGGGGCGCTGCTGGGATTATTATCGCTGTACCAGGCGACGGGTGATTCCTCAGCGCTAGAAATAGCGATGATCTGCGGTCAGCACTTGCTTGCGCGTCGCTCCGTCAGCGAAACGGGTTACAAAACTTGGAAAACAATGGGGCTAGAAAAACCGCTAACCGGATTTTCTCACGGAGCAGCTGGTATTGCCTATGCTTTGCTGCGATTGTACGGCGTGACTTCAGACCCGACTTACTTAGAAACCGCCAAAGAAGCGATCGCCTACGAAACCAGCGTCTTTTCACAAGAGGCGCAAAATTGGCCTGACTTTCGACCGTTCATCCTTAAGAACAACCAACCCGCTTTTATGACTAGTTGGTGTCATGGAGCGCCGGGAATTGGTCTAGCTCGTTTGGGAAGCTTAAAATATCTTGATGCTCCTGAAATTCGGCAAGATATTGACATCGCCCTCCAAGCGACCCAGAAATTTCCCTGGTTGGGAGTGGATCATCTCTGTTGTGGGAATTTTGGGCGGGTTGACGTGTTGCTAGAAGCATCCCGACGGCTTTCCCGACCAGAGTTACTCGAAACAGTTCCTCAGCACATTGCTTGGGTGGTGGAGCGAGCCAAACAAACGGGGGGTTTTCATATATTCCACAAAGTTACACAAGGAGTTTACCATCCAGGGTTCTTTCGGGGAGTCGCTGGTATTGGTTACGAACTATTGCGGTTAGCGGAACCGAACTTATTACCTTCGGTGTTGTTGTGGGATTAAACTGCGGGGATTGGTGAGAGGGGGAGATGACTCCTATCCCGCTTAAAGATTACTTAATTAAATGAACCGCAAAGACGCAAAGAGCGCAAAGAAAGAGGAGAAGGGAATCGGTAATCTTATGGCGGAAAGGGAGTAATTAAAAGTCATCAATAATCCTAATACCAGGAAGGAGGTAAGATGCATTTTTCATTAACATCTAGTTTTAAGAAAGCCATCGTAAAGAAGTATTACGAATCGGTAAACAGCCTGTTGGATGCCAAAAAGATGGATATTAACTTAAAGCTCATTACATCTATAGGGTTTGAGGTTGTAACAGATATAGACATTTCCCATAATGTTCTTCTGTCATGCGATGAAAAAACAGAACAATACCTAAAGATATTTCAAGATAATAATCTCTTCCAAGATGAGTCAGAGCGGCTCTCAATAACTAACTTTATATGTTCGCCTGGATCTGAAAGATACCAAGCGTTCGCGTCAGGATACTATCAGCAACGAATATTCAAGTTTCGTAAAGTCAGCAAAAAAACTTTGGTTTAACTCACGCAAGAATTGCAATGTCAACAGACCCGAAATCCTTACCAATGACTAATGACCAATGACTACTCCCTTTCCGCTATAAGACTAACGAACATATGTTCCTTTTTCTTTGCGCTCTTTGCGTCTTTGCGGTTCATTTAGATAGGTAATCTTTGGGCGGGAAGGGAGTAATGACCAATGACCAATGACCAATGACCAATGACGAATATTAGCATGGAAATTTTAAGTTTTATTGATATTTTGCACTCCAGAGCGTTAAACGAACCTGACCGATTGGCTTTGGTCTTTTTGGAGGATGGGGAAATAGCATCCGATCGCTTGACTTATCAAAGCTTAGATCGACAAGCAAGGGCGATAGCAGCTCAACTACAATCCTTGGGACTGGAGGGTGAAAGGGCTTTACTGCTCTATTCTCCCGGTCTAGAGTTCGTTAGCGCTTTTTTTGGGTGTTTGTATGCTGAAGTTGTGGCTGTTCCCGCATATCCGCCCCGACGCGATCGCTTTTTAGAACGTCTGCTCAGTATTATCGCTGATGCTCAGCCTAAAATCATCTTAACAGATACCTCAACTTTATCCGATCTAGAGCGACGATTTTCCACAAATCAAGAACTGAAAGCACTTTTCTGGCTAACTACGGATACCATCCCAAGTCAATTAGAACAGCAATGGCAAAAACCCGCGATCGCTAACGACACCTTAGCATTTCTTCAGTACACCTCTGGCTCTACTGCCATGCCGAAAGGAGTTATGGTAACTCATGGCAATCTGCTTCACAATTCGGAACATATCTATCGGTGCTTCCAGCATACGCCTCACAGCCAAGGGGTGATTTGGTTGCCTCCTTACCACGACATGGGATTGATTGGGGGAGTATTGCAACCCGTTTATGCAGGATTTCCCGTCACTCTCATGTCCCCTGTAGCATTTTTGCAAAAGCCGATTCGCTGGCTGGAAGCAATTTCTCAATTCAAAGCGACTACTAGTGGCGGTCCCAATTTTGCTTACGAACTGTGTATTAGCAAAATAACGCCCGAACAACGGGTAAATCTTGACTTGAGTAGCTGGGAGGTAGCTTTCAATGGCGCTGAACCCATTCGAGCAGAAACTCTGGAGCGATTTGTCGAAGCGTTTGCTCCCTGTGGTTTTCGGCGAGAAGCTTTTTATCCCTGTTATGGGATGGCTGAAGGAACTCTAATTGTTTCTGGCGGGTTGAAAACTGCTGCGCCCATTATCTCCCAGGTCGATAGAAAAGCTATTGAGCAAAACCAGGTAGTTTGTGGGGAGTCAGAAAATAGTCAAACTCTTGTCGGTCTCGGTCGGGCGTGGCTTGACCAAAAGATTGTCATTGCCGATCCAAAAACCTTAACTCAGTGTTCGTCCGGTCGGGTGGGAGAAATTTGGGTATCCGGTTCCAGTGTTGCTCTAGGATATTGGAATCAGCCCGAAGCAAGCGAACAGACTTTTCAAGCTTATCTAGCTGATACCCAGACAAGACCTTTCCTGCGTACCGGGGACTTGGGATTTTTGCAGGATGGCGAACTGTTTATTACTGGTCGCCTCAAGGATTTAATTATTATCCGGGGACACAATTATTATCCCCAAGATATCGAACTGACTGTAGAACAAAGTCACCCTGCTCTTCGTATTGCTGGCGGTGCAGCCTTTACAATAGAAGTCGATGGGGTGGAACGGCTGGCGATCGCCCAGGAAGTAGAGCGGCATTATCTGCGCCAGCTAGATATTAACCAGGTAGTTGGTGCCATCCGTCAAGCTATCTCAGAAGCATATGAACTGCAAGTTTATGCTATCGTACTGCTAAAAACAGGGACTATACCCAAGACCTCTAGCGGCAAGATTCAGCGCCATTCCTGTCGCACTGGTTTTTTAAAAGGTACATTAGAGATTGTCGGCAATTGGCAAGAACCGCCTCCGATGGATGTAGATTTGCAAGCATCAGCCGAATTTTGGCGACAATCCTTCGATGCTGAACCCTCGTCAATAACGGCAGAACAGATCCAAGCTTGGCTGGTTTTTCGCTTGTCAAAGGAGTTAAAAATCGCTTCAGAGGAGATCGACATTCAGGAAGCCTTCGCTTACTACGGTCTGGATTCATCGGTAGCGATCGCTATTACGGGCGAATTAATAGACTGGTTGGGGTACGAAGTCGAACCGACACTGTTCTGGGAATATCCGAACATTGAAGAACTTGCACGCTATCTTGCTCAATTATTAAACTCCGGAAAAGATATAGGGGCGCGGCGGCCTTGCGCCCCTACCAATATTTTCGGGTAATGCATAATTACTCCTATCCCACTCGAAGATTAATTAAATAAACCGCGAAGACGCAAAGAGCACGAAGAAAGAGGAGAAGAAATTTCTGGAGATGTCCAATATCAAATCCGTTTGTGTCGAAATTATTTCTCTTTCCTCTCTCTGCGTCCTCTGCGCCTCTGCGGTTCAATATCCAAAATAAATACTGATTTAAGAAAAAAACTATGCAAACCGTTGCCAGTCAAAATGGAAAAGTAACGTTTAAATTTAATCCTTTTCTACCGGAGTTTCACACCGATCCTTACCCGATCTATACCCATCTCCGCACCGAAGACCCCATTCACATGAGTTCTTTGGGTATATGGATTATCAGTCGCTATACGGATGTGGTTCAAGCCTTGCGCGATCCGCGCCTCAGTTCCGCGCAATCCCACATTTCTCGATATTCCAGACAACAAGGAACTCCTTCTCCCGTAGTATCCCTGAGCAGCCAGTGTTTATTTTTTCGCGATCCGCCCGACCACACCAGATTGCGAAGGCTCGCAAGCAAAGCATTTAACGCTCGTGTGATGGAGGAGATGCGATCGCGCATTGTAAATTTTGTAAACGAGCTACTCGATCGCGTTGAGGGTGCTGGGACTATGGATATTATTGCTGATTTCTCCCGTCCGCTACCAGTGAGGACGATTTCTGAGTTATTGGGGATACCAGAGGCAGATCGCAGCCAGCTTAAACAATGGTCTCATTGGTTAGCGCATATCTTTGACCCGATGAAGTCGTCAAATCTGGGTGAAGAAGTCAATCAAGCGGTGTTAGAGTTTCGGGATTATTTAATCGATCTGATTGCCGAGCGCCGACAGCATCCCCAGAAAGATTTGATTAGCGCCCTCATTCAAGCTAGAGACGAGCAAGATAAGTTAACTGAAGACGAGCTATTGGTAACTTGTATGTTACTGTTTGCTAGTGGCGAAGAAACTACGGTAAATCTAATTGGCAATGGTATGTTGTCTTTGCTGCGCCATCCTCATCAGCTTGAAAAGCTGAAAGAGAATCCATTGCTGATTCAAAATGCGGTTGAAGAACTGCTGCGATACGAAAGCCCCTTGCAAATTTGCGGTAGGACAGCTATCGACAGTCTGGAAATTGGTGGCAAAACCATCCGCAAAGGTCTACCCGTTTTTCTGTTGCTAGGGTCAGCCAATCGCGATCCAGAGCAGTTTCCCGACCCCGATAGGCTCGATCTTACTCGTCCCGACAACCGTCACCTTGCCTTTGGTGATGGCATTCACTATTGTTTGGGATCGGGTTTGGCACGCATTCAAGGTCAGATTGCTATTAATAGCCTAATTCAACGCTTGCCCGCCCTACAACTTCAGACAGACACACCGGAATGGCGAGAGAACATTTTTTTACGGGGTTTGCAGGCTCTTCCAGTGACCTTTGGCAAACGAAGATAAATTTCTTGATTTTGAATTTGATAAGGATTATGAATAGGGAACCAATCGCAATTGTCGGCATAGGATGTCGTTTTCCAGGAGCTAAGGATAAAGAAGCTTTCTGGCAGTTGTTGCGGGATGGAGTGGATGCGATTACTGAAGTGCCAAGCGATCGCTGGGATGCAGATTCGTTTTACGACCCCGATCCTACCACTCCTCACAAAATGAATACCCGTTGGGGGGGATTTTTGGCGGATATCGATCGCTTCGATCCTGAATTTTTCAAAATTTCCCCGCGAGAAGCTGTCAGCCTCGACCCCCAGCAGAGGCTGTTGCTAGAAGTGACTTGGGAAGCCCTAGAAGATGCCGGACAAATGCCGGAGCGTTTGGCTGGGACGCAGACGGGAGTGTTTATGGGTATCAATAGCTTTGACTACTATGCCCTGCTGATGGAGAATCCCGCTAGCGTTGACGCTCACGCAGGCACGGGTAACACGAATTGTATTGCAGCGAACCGCATTTCTTACTTATTAAATCTTACTGGCCCGAGCTTGGGGGTGGATACGGCTTGCTCTTCTTCCCTTGTTGCCGTTCACTTGGCCTGTCAGAGCCTCTGGAGTGGAGAATCCACGATGGCGATCGCGGGAGGGGTGCGGGTGATGTTATCCCCATGGATTACCGTCAGCTTTTCTCAAGCCGGATTTATGGCTCCTGACGGTCGTTGCAAAGCTTTTGATAGCAGGGCTAACGGCTACGTTCGCAGTGAGGGAGCGGGGATTGTCGTTTTGAAGCCTCTCTCCCAAGCCCTCAGCGATCGCGACCCCATTTATGCGGTCATCCGTGGCAGTGCGGTTAACCAGGATGGGCGTAGTAATGGACTGACAGCCCCCAATTCCCACGCTCAAGAGGCTGTGTTGCGAGCAGCCTACCGTCAAGCTGGCGTTTCCCCCGGTCGCGTGCAGTACATTGAGGCTCATGGGACGGGGACAAAGCTGGGAGATCCCATCGAAATGAAGGTGCTGGGGAAAGTGCTGGCTGAGGGTCGCCCTCCCGGACAGTATTGCGCCGTCGGTTCGGTGAAAACGAATATCGGACACGCCGAGACAGCTGCCGGGATTGCGGGATTGATTAAAGTAGCACTGTCTCTCCAACACTGCCAAATACCACCGAGCCTCCATTTTCAGCAACCAAATCCCTACATTCCTTTTGACAAGCTGCCACTGCGAGTCCAGCAAACCCTCGCGCCTTGGCCAGAAGGGGAGAGCCTACCCTTAGCCGGGGTCAGTTCCTTTAGCTTTGGTGGGACGAATGCCCATGTGGTTTTAGAAGGCATAAGTCAGCAGGATAATCATCAAACAGCTCTGGAGCAGGAAGAAGGGAGCAGGAGAGAAAAACCACCCACTGTTCATTTGCTGACTCTTTCCGCGAAAAGTGAAACCGCATTGCAAGATTTAGTTAAATCTTATGACAAATACTTGACTTTTAATCTTAAAAAAAATACGAAAGACATCTGTTTTACTGCCAATACAGGGCGATCGCATTTTGCCCATCGCCTCGCGATCATCACTGCATCAACCGCACAGTTGCACAATCAGTTAAAGGTTTTCCCGGCCCAGCAGTCGGGTGTATTGAGCGGGCAAGTACAGAGCAAAAAGTCCCCGAAAATCGCTTTTCTGTTCGCGGGACAGGGTTCTTATTACCCAGATATGGGACAAGAACTTTACAACACTCAACCGACGTTTCGCCAAGCACTAGAGGAATGCGATGACTTGTTGCGTCCCCATCTAGAACAATCGCTACTTTCTGTTCTGTATCCGCAATCAGACCAACAAGCACTGTTGTTAAATAGACCAGCCTATCTTCAACCCGCCCTATTTTCCCTGGAATATGCTCTGGCCCAATTATGGCAATCTTGGGGAATTATGCCAGCTATAGTCATGGGTCATAGTCTGGGAGAATATCCCGCCGCGTGTATAGCAGGCGCATTCAGCTTAGAAGCAGGACTGGAACTGATTGCCCAGCGAGGAAGTTTGATGGAAAAGCTGTCTCAGAAAGGGCAAATGGCAGTTGTTTTTGCTGATCGAGAGCAAGTCGCAGAGGCGATCGCGCCGTACCACAACCAAGTCACTATTGCCGCTATAAACGGGCCAAAAAATACAGTCATTTCTGGAGAAGCGGAAGCCATGGGTAAGGTGCTTGATCGGTTAGAGTCAGATGGATTGACAACCCAGGTCATGCAAGTCTCACACGGTTTTCACTCCCATCTCATCGAGCCAATTCTTGATGAATTTGCGGAAATTGCCCATCAAGTGCAATATCGTCCAGCCCGCATACCGTTTGTTTCTACCCTCACAGGTGAAAAACTACAGCCACAACAACGCTTAGATGCCCAATACTGGCGACGTCAAACTAGAGAACCCGTACAATTTGCTGCTGGCATTCAGACTTTGGTTCAAGAAGGCTACGATGTCTTTTTGGAAATCGGTCCCCATCCCATCCTCATCGGGATGGGAAAACGCTGTCTAAGTGAAAATTCGTATACTTGGCTACCTTCTTTAAAAAAAGGTCACAAAGACTGGCAGGCGATCTTGAGCAGTCTCAGCCATCTTTACATAAAAGGTATAGAGATAAATTGGACTGAATTTACTCGCTGTTACCAAGGTCAGAAATTACACTTACCAACTTATCCCTTTCAGCGTCAACGCTATTGGATTGACCTCCCTAAACCTATGAATGTAAAAGAATCAAGCACACAACCCCCCAAAACCGACTCAAAAGGTGCGATCGCATCAAAGTTACAAACTATTATGGCTCGCGTCATGCAAACAGAGCCAGAACGAGTCAGTGTTCAGAGCAATTTTCTGGAAGTTGGTGCTGACTCCATTGTTCTCATTGACGCTGTACGTAGAATTCAAGATACCTTTGGCATTCAGGTATCAATAGCTCAGTTGTTTGAGGAATTGCCCACCATTGATAGTCTCGCTACTTACATCAGCCAAAATTTATCAGCAGACTTTTCTTTGTCTTTTGCTACCGATGCTAGACCGCAAGTGCAGTCTGTTGCTTCCATTACCTCTAGCAAACCACAGGAGAGCGATCGCGCAGTACCACTAGCCAGGATTCAGTCTCAGCAGGAAAAGAACACTTACCTAGAAAGGTTTATCGCACAACAGTTAGATTTAATGGCGCAACAATTAGAACTGTTGCGTAACAATATGCTGCCAGAAAAATCTGTGAATAGCCTTCCTGTAGGCGAAACCAAGCCAGAAAGCAACGGAAATTCAAATTTATTAAAAAATGACCCCATAACAGTTATTCAAGAGAAAATCCCTCTTCCCCTACCCCCTTCTCCCCCTATCCCCAGAGGGGGCACCGAGTCCCCCTACCCCCTAACCCCTATTGGAAATAGCAGCACCAAAGAATTTAAACCTAATCGCACCCTGAGAAAAGATAGTGCTGACAGTTTAAATCCCAGCCAGCAGAATTATCTGCAAATGTTCATTGAACGTTATACCAAGCGCACTCAAAAATCGAAACAACGATCGCAAGCCTACCGTCCCGTTCTTGCTGATAGAAGATCTGCCTTTGGTTTTTGGAATCTGACTAAGGAGATGTTTTATCCGATTGTGGGTGAGAAATCCCAGGGAGCGAGATTGTGGGATGTCGATAGCAACGAGTATATAGACTTAACAATGGGGTTTGGTGTTCATCTTTTCGGTCACAAAGCTCCCTTTATTACGGCAGCCCTGGAAGAGCAAATTCAGCAAGGGATACAAATTGGGCCGCAATCCCAACTGGCAGGTGAGGTAGCAGAGTTAATCGCAGAAATGACGGGTATGGAGCGAGTTGTTTTCTGTAATTCCGGTACAGAAGCAGTCATGACAGCAGTGCGCTTAGCCCGTGCAGCGACAGGTCGCGATCGGATTGCTATCTTTTCAGGTTCTTATCACGGTCACTTTGATAGCACTTTGGTCATCCCCCAAATTGGGGATAATAAACTTCATGCTGTACCTTTGGTTCCGGGGGTGCCGCAAAAGATTGCCGACGATGTTTTGGTTCTTACCTATGACGATCCTAAATCTTTAGAGATCATCAACGCTCATGCTCATGAGCTAGCTGCCGTTTTAGTTGAACCCGTACAGAGCCGTCGTCCCGATTTACAACCCAAAGAATTCCTCCAACAATTGCGACAACTGACTCAAGAAAAGCAAGTCACGCTGATCTTCGATGAAGTCCTCACGGGTTTTCGCGTTCATCCTGGCGGTTGTCAAGCCGTGTTTGGTGTGAAAGCGGACTTGGCTGTCTATGGCAAAGTAGTTGGCGGCGGATTGCCAATTGGAGTAGTTGCTGGCTCACCCTACTATATGGATAGAATTGATGGCGGTATGTGGCTGTATGGAGACAATTCCTATCCTGAAGTGCCAATGACGTTTTTTGCGGGGACTTTTTGTAAAAATCCGCTCACAATGGCGGCGGCGAGGGCTGTACTTAGGCAGATGAAAATGCAGGGAGGGACGCTACAGCAACAGCTAAATCAGCGAACCGCACAGCTAGCCGCAACTCTCAATGCTTTCTTCAAACAAGAAGGTTTACCCATTGAGGTAACACATTTTGCTTCCTTCTTTCGCTTTTCTTTCGCAGGTAACGTCAGCGAGTTTTATTTGCCTATCGAGTTTGAACTGCTGTTTTATCACCTCATCGAAAAGGGAGTTTACATCTGGGAAGGTCGCACCTGTTTTCTTTCTGTTGCCCATACAGAGGAAGATATCGATCGCGTGATTGGGGCAGTTAAAGATAGCGTTCTATCCTTGAGTCACATATTTATGGAGCATCGTCGTTTATAGTGACTGAATATTGGATTTTAGATTGAGAGTGAAAATCTAAGATCCAATATTATGTAACAATTATGCTAACAAAGGAGTAATCCTAGCCACAATCCGTTTGACTTCTAAAAACAGAACACCTTGCTTAGCCGCAGCACTAGCAAGAACCAATAAAACAGCTTCTTGACCGCAGCCTACTAAAATACCGTAACCTTTCTCACCTTCTACCACAATACGGTCAACACTACCGCGAGCCAGTTCGCGTCCGATGCGTTCTCCGAGTGAAAGCATCGAGGCTGACATAGCAGCAGTACGCTCTTCATCCATTCCTATTGTAACCACGGAAGCTAACGCTAAGCCATCAGGGCTGGCAAGGATTGCACCTTGAACCTCCGCACTGCCAGAGACAAAGTTTTGTAATTCATCTTGCAACATTGAAACATTAATCATGACTCTATTTCTCCAAAAGGGTGTTGTTTTTATGTTGTTAAAGGTATGCACTCCGATCGCTTGACAAAATGCGCTACGAATTAGAACCAGGGTAGAAGTTACCTATCTCTTGAACAAGAGCAATCAAAGCTTGTGCTACGGAAGGTTTACTAGTAGCGTCAACAGAAATGATTGGCGGTCGAGCGTGCTCATCTACAAATCCCAGAGCAAGAGCCACGTCTTCTGCATCCCAGGCGTCCGCGCAATCTGTGTGTGTCAGACCAATAATGTGTGGTAGTTGCACTTGTTGGTTGACAAAGTTAAGAATCCGCCGTCCAAATCGTATTTGGTCTGGACGATGGGCATCTACTAGCAGAATGTAAGCATGCGCTTTGGCAATCAGAATATCCCACATAAAGTCAAACCGCAGTTGACCAGGGGTGCCATATAGGTGTAATGATTGATTCGATGCAATAGTGAGTCGCCCGAAATCTAGAGCAACTGTAGTTTTTTCCTTCAGTTGTCCTACTTCATCTGTCGCTTTCTTATCAGTATCCACGACTTCTATTTCACTGATTGTACGAATCAAACTCGTTTTTCCTGCGCCTACGCCTCCTGTGACTACTATGCGTAGGATTGCCATTTATACCTCCATAAGGTTACAGCTATTGGAGGCATACCCAAGCACTTGGAAAATCTTGTGGGTAATTTCAATCCACGTAAATATAACAATGAACTTACTCAGTAACTTTGACTTTATGAGCAGAGATAATTTTATGAGATACATCAGATTCTGTCCTCTTCAGGTCATGTGACACAACTTCTTTGATTCAACTGATGCAACCGATCTAAAAATTGCATTACAGATTGCACACCCTGAAATAGCTTTATTGCCTTCTTTGGGATTTTACAACAGTAGTTAGTCACTTTTCAAACTTGAATGCTAGCTTTTTTAAGTTCTCTTAATAACTACGTTGTGAAATTTTCTCCGCATAATCCGCTCATAAGTGTTTCTCGGTTACCGGAAGCTATATTGGCAAATGCACCCTGTAGGGGCGATCGCTTTAGTCGTATTACTTACCCTGTTATAGCTCTGTAAAAAAGTTTTACATAGAACGTGCGCCAGTCGCAATTAAGCGCTTAAACAATCCTTCTGTCCAACCAGTTTCTTGAAGAACAGCTGCTGAAGAGACTTCCACATATGCTTGTTCAATAAAAGCCAAGTCAATCATACAGATCCGACTGAGAGTATCTTTAAGAACTTCGCTTTGACCTTCAGCTTGTAGCTGCTTGCCGACTTCGTGTATCACTGTTGCCATTGCTGGAACAACGTGCTGAGGTCCAATTCCGAGACGAACGTGAACTAGACCAATTTTCCAGCGTCGGTCTGCATAGCCAGGACCCCAATTATCGATCCCTGTAAACATCTCTTGAAACCATTGTATAAAGGTTTCATGAAGGCGATGAATCCGCTCTTGTCCAGTATGTAAAATCGCATTCATTTCTTCATCTCGTGCGAGGTAGGCGTAGAAGTGGTCGGTCATTTCTGGGGCAACTTTGACTCCCCAATCTGCGTTAGCTTTGAGCAAAGCTTTATCTGCATCTGTAAAACCAGCACGCTTCTCTAGCGTCAACATAAACGCATGTGGGTTTAGAGTCATTGTTAGTTCTCCTAAGTATCAAAAAAAACAAAGTCTTCAGCTATTATGGTTCAGCAGCCACTTAAAAGTAGCAAAATTATTACATTGTGTGGAATTTTGTTACATTCTTTTAACTTGGGAATGGGGAGTGGCGAATGGGGAGTGGGGAGGTCTGCTAGATCCCCGACTTCTTTAAGAAGTCGGGGATCTAGACCAACTTAACCCATCAAAACTTATGAATCAAGCTGCCTCGTTTACTTCAACAAAGCCGCTATTTTGGCAACAGCTTGTTTAATTTCCAGAAACAGGATGCCCTGCTTAGCAGCAGAACTAGCAAGCACTAACAAAATAGCCTTTTGAGTGCAGCCCACCAAGATTCCGTAACCTCTCTCGCCTTCCACCACAACGCGATCGATAGCACCACGGGCAAGTTCGCTTCCAATACGTTCTCCTAATGAAAGCATGGATGCTGACAAAGCAGCAGTACCCTCTTCATCCATTCCTGGCGACAACACAGAAGCTAATGCCATGCCATCAGGGCTAATAATAATCGCACCTTCAACTTCAGCGCTACCAGAGACAAAGTTGTGCAACTCATCTTGGAGCGCTGAAACTGCGATCGCGATCGCATTTTTTTCCTCAAATATTTCAGATCGATCTTCTTCTGTAAAAGATGATACATCTGAGATGATAGCTGCACTGACTTCTGTCTTTTCCACAGTAGTGGTTGAGGGCAACTCTTCTGTGGTTTGCAAATTGTCTGTTAATTTTGCGGACTTGGCTGATATTCTTTCAAGTACTACTAACAGTAGATTCAGAATTTTGCCCAGAGGCATGGTGACTGAGAGTGCATACTTCAATGTTGTGATTTTATTATTACACTATGGTGGTTAGTAGTTAGTAGTTAGTTGTTAGTTGTTAGTTGAAACACCACTAACCACTAACCACTAACCACTAAGACTCCTTATTTTCAAGTCTTACTCTTTAAAAAACCCACTAGATTTTGCAAAAATGAAGTATTGATTTTGAATGCTTCTGATTCCTTCGCTTTTTGGCGGTTCAATTCAGGATCGCCAATGAGGTCCCAATTCAAAGAGTCATCATTCAAATCTGTGGTTGATGTCAGTATGGGAACTTCTTCCACCAAACCCGCAAGCATTAGCCGGAAGGTAGCTTGTTGGACTAAAGCAAGGGGTTGATTGATCTGTTTTGCGATCGCATCCAAAGAAACACTCCCATTAGCGAATTCCCATACTTGCCACTCACAAGCGTGCAAGCGAATCTGTGGTTTAGCGTGAGAAATACTTTTGATAGATGAACTAGGATTTGGGAGGACATCCACCAGCGCTTTCCAGTTTTTTAATGCTCTTAAAGCCATAAGAGCCACTTCTGTTGCTCTCAGGCTTAATCCAGTCATTTCTTCTAGAGGCAAAGCTGCTTTGCTATCAAGTTTAAACACACCTTGTTGAATTTCAAAAAGTTCACGAACTTTTTGTAATTGGTTTGCGAATAGCAGGTTGAGTTGCTCGGCAGTTAATAGACTTTCAGTTTTCAACAGTAAACCAAGAGGTAGAGCTGTGGGAGCTTCATTACAAGCTTTTTCTATAACGTTCAAATTTGCCCACCCTCGCTTAACTATTTTAGAACTTAACTCCTGACCGCGCAGGTTATGGGCAGCAGCTACGACTTTCCCTTGTCTAAACCAGATATAAAAATACTGAGATTTGGAAATAGGAGATTGTAAATCTGGCAAGGTACAAACTGTTAAACAACCAGATTTTCGTCCTTGGTCAATCAGTTGGAACAATTCAGCTAAGGAAAAATCCGTAAAAGAACTAGACAGACTCATTAGTGCAAGTACTCTTTCGATGATTAATTTATATAAACTTGCACCCTGGTCGATAATTCGACTTTTAAAATATCCTGTTAGCTAAGGATAAATACCCCTCTTTAAATCTAATTTAAATTTGAACGGAGGAATATTACCGAGCGGAAAAGTAAATTCTCGCATTTAAGTAATTTCACTGAATTTTTATTAGTACCAAGTATTTTTTTAATTAAGATTCTAATAACAATCGTTTTGATGATGAGACATTTCTCATGTTAAAAACAAGACGCATGATTCAAATTTGTCAAAGAAACAGGGTTTTTGAACAGATTTTTCCCTTAACTAGGTTAGTTTTGGACTTCTCTTTTTATCGTGATGATGAGACTTTTCTCATGTTAAAAACAAGACATATGATTCAAATTTGTCAAAGAAACAGGGTTTTTGAACGGATTTTTCCCTTAACTAGGTTAGTTTTAGAGATCTCTCTTAATCCTTGAGCTTCTTTTGCTCAGTATTTTAGTCAAAGGCTAATGTTTTTATTTAGTTTTTTACGTTCTAGTTAAATTTGATGATAAAAAAGCAATCTAAGTTTTTATTGAATGAGTTATTACTCAAAATAAAATTAAAATAAATTAATATATAATGACTGAGCGTTAGAAACCCGGTATCTGGGAGATACCGGGTTTCTTGATTTCAAGATTCAATTAGGATTGCTAGAGAAATTACAATTAAAATTTTTTCATGCTTAAAAATACTTTTATGAGAATCATTTGGGTTTGTTGCTTAGTTATGTTATGCCTTTTCTGGGCTGGGGAAGCAGAAGGTGGAGAATTATCTGAAAGGTTGGTCAATTTCGAGCATTGGGAAAAACTAACATCAGTACAACCAGCTGTAGGCGATCTGGTTTACCCAGAATGGATGGAAGGTGATTGGGAGGTGAAAAGCACACTTTCCGATTTGGCTGCACCTTTAGCACCCAATATCGTTACACCCGGATTTGAAAGCAATCGTCAGTACCTCAACAAACCCATAAGTTTCAAAGTGCGATTTGTTAAGGCAAAAATGCCTGCAACAGCGCTCAAAGCCATTCCTGTCATCAATAACAAGTCAGCAGCAGTCGTAGCAGATAGAGCTTTTAACGGTTTAAATTTGGCAAGGGCTTATCTAAGTGATGCTGTATTATCCGTCAAAGTAGATCCAAAGACGCCCAATCGTCAGATTACCTTTTTACGTGGCGAACGCCAGCTTGTTTCCATAATCAGTGGACGCGCCACAGAAACGACAGGTGATGGCAAATTCATTGGAGCAGAAGTGTTTCAACAAATATTTAAAGGTGGTGGGCGTCCTTACTTCAATATTGTTGAATCTACGACTGCATATCACAAATTAGATAGACTCGACTCTGGGAGTCCTGCGATCGAAGCAGATCAAGTCACTGCTGTTTACCTGTCACCGCAAGATCCAAGTTACTTCAGTGCTGGTTCTCGACCCGTTGCGCTCTATCGCTATCGGCTGGAATTTTTTCGTAACAGTGACCAGTGAACAGTGACCGGTGAACAGTGACCAGTGACCAGTGACCAGTGACCAGTGACCAGTGACCAGTGACCATTGAATTGTTTCGCCCCATTCCCGACTCCCGACTCCCTACTCCCTACTCCCAAAGAAAGATTTATACACCTAAACTATTGACTCTTTTGTAGTATATATGTAGTATTAAAACCTCAGGAGTTACAGGTTCGCGCTCCAAGATTAGTGTGCATCATGGCTAATTTTCGAGATATTCTCAACTACTTTCGTCCCTACTGGTCGGTTAGCGCTTTTAGTATCGCAGCAACCAGTATGTATGAAGTCATTGATTTGGTGGTACCTTATGCTATTGGGCAAATTTTAAACGTTTTGTCCAACCAACCATTAGATAGAATCCTTCAAGACGCGATCGCAAATCTGTCAAACCTTATCGACTACCCAGTAAGTAAACCTTTAGAGTTAGGAGCATTACTGGGTTTAATTTTTCTGGTTACAGTGGTGAGAGCACCAACGCAGCCTTGGTTGAGCAGTTGGTTTCACTGGGATATAGCCTTAAAGGCGCGTCAGGTGCAGAGCCAAACAGCCATAGAAAAGATTCTTACCTTACCTTTAGAATTTTATGATGAAAACAACCCCGGACGTATTGCCGGACGGGTAGCAAGAGGAATTGCCAACCACACTTGGACTTACCCTGAAATCGCCGGACAGTTACTTCCCAAGCTGTTTCGGGTATTGGCTATCTTTGTGTTTATCTGGTTTGTTGAGTGGCGGATTGCAATTTTGTATCTGATCTCCTTTATCGTGATTCTAGGCTTCAGCTTAAAGAAATTGCAGAGGCTGATTTGGCACGATAACTTACTAGATAAGTACATGGAAGATACAGAAAGCCGCACTTCTGAGATTATCAGCAATATCAAAACAGTGAAAGCTTTTGCAACTGAAGCAAAAGAGTTAAAGCGGCAAAATGTAAGGTTATCGCGTGAATTAAAACTTGTTGAATACCGCATTCACAAGGGTTACGTAAAACTGCAAACTTGGCAAAGAACTGTCATTCAGTTTTGTGTATTTACAGTCTTGGGTTTGACTTTAGCAGCGACACTCAATGGGAAAATTAGTCTCGGTCACTTTGTCATGACACTCACGTTGTCTAGCATGGCATACGCCGAGCTAGAACCTATCAGCACATTAGCAGAGGTTTTTGCTCGCCGTTATACATCAATGATACGGTTCCACGATTTTCTTAAAGAACCTTCGGGAGTTGATTCAGAAGGTTTACTAGAAGAGCAAAATGTTGCAGACAATCCCTATAGATTTACTGGAAAACTGGAATTTTCGCATATCAACTTTGCATATGATAGCGATCGCCCAGTTTTGCAAGACATCAATCTCTTGATTGAGCCATATCAAACAGTCGCGTTGGTAGGGCGTTCTGGTTCTGGTAAATCGACTTTAGTGAAATTGTTACTGCGGTATTTTGAACCTCAAGCAGGTAAGATTCTGATTGACGGTGAGGATATACGCACTCTGAATGTAGGGAACTATAGGCGGAGACTGGCGATCGTTCACCAAGAAGTCGATATTTTCAACGGAACTTTATTGGATAACCTGATTTATGGAAATCCCAATGCTAGTTTTGAGCAAGTTGAAGAAGCCTGCAAAATAGCCAGACTTGATGAAGTTGTGCAGCAACTTTCTAAAGGATATTACACAGTTGTAGGAGAGAGAGGCGTGAGACTCTCCGGCGGACAAAGACAGCGTGTGGGGATTGCTAGAGCGTTGTTAGTAGAACCAGACGTGCTGGTGTTTGACGAAGCCACCTCCAGCTTGGACTATGAGTCAGAACGTTCAATTCAGTTAGCAATGCGCTCAATTTTGGGAACCCGCACCACAATAATTATTGCCCACCGACTGAGTACAGTACGGGAAGCAGATAAGATTGTGGTTTTAGACCAAGGAAAAATAGTGGAAGTCGGAAACCACCACGAACTCCTGCATCGTCAAGGAATTTACCATCGCTTGCACTCCCTGCAAGAGACTGGGGAATTGGTTGGATAATGGATAGTAGTTAGTGGTTAGTTGATAGTAGTTAGTGGATAGTGGTTTTCCTACTAACCACCAACAACTAACCACCAACAAAAATTTTTTTCTCTCCCCCTTGCATTTCCAACAGCTTGTGCTAATATTAGTAATCGTGGGTGATACGGGTCGATGTCCGAGTGGTTAATGGAGGCGGACTGTAAATCCGCTGGCTTGCGCCTACGCTAGTTCGAATCTAGCTCGGCCCACCTTCAACAGAGTTAAGAGAGATGAGCAATAAACAAAACTCCGATCTCCTAACTCTAAACCTTCAAATAAAATTTGCCCGTGTAGCTCAGTGGTAGAGCACACCCTTGGTAAGGGTGAGGTCATGAGTTCAATCCCCATCACGGGCTTTATAGAATCACAGGAAATCAATGGTTTCGCGCAAGTTGCATAAGTTGGCTTTACTCTACCAGTATCGCTTGAGACATATCTAGTTGCATAGAACTTGCATAACAGGATTGCTTATCAATTAACGTCATTGTATAAACTAATTTTATAGCAAAGTACTCGTTTTTTGGCTCGTAGTGACTACTGAATGAGAACTCGCGCTACATCAGCCTGTAACCCCTCTGTTTTGACTTTCAGATATCAAACCACAATAGCTTCAGATGGACAGTTACAGAGGCTTACAGAGGCAAGTATTGACAGTAGTGCCACTATAGAAACAAACAGGAGATAGAAACTTGTTCTACCTCCTGCATGATCAAGTAACGGTATTGAGTTACGGGTTTGTTTATGAGTTCACTACCTCATCAATGAGAGATTCTAGGTAACTCCAGTCCTCATTGTCTTCGTCACCATTATCATCGTTGTTTTGTTCGTCATCGTCTTTTGGGAAGTCTCGCTCTTCATGGTCGTCATTGTTATCAGTATCATTTAAGAATGACATTTGTTTTTGTTATGAGTATGTGAATAATATGATTCTATTCTCCGATTGAAGATAAAACTAAAAGCTTAACAATTGTCAGGTATTATACTGGCACTATGGTGCGTAGAACGAGGTGCGACCAGATCAATTGAAGTATCAACTATGGAGATGTTACAGAAGCCTGTATATTAGTACCGCCATTTATTAGCTCTAGTCAGGTAGGTTCATACTGCGATCGGAATTGCATCGCTATGCTGATAGTTACTTGTTAATGGCAGTAGAATAAGTATCCGATTCCAAAACTATGACTTGTTAGAGGTAGAAAAACAGATAGCGATATTTGGTCACTATCCGGTTCAGGGCTAAGAATCCCTTGTGTCAGTTTCTTCTTCTGTTTCCTCAATTTCTGGTTCCTGATTATTCAGCAAACAAGACCAATCAACATTATCGATATCAACTGAGTCTTCGTATCCGTCAGCTTTGAGTATTTCTTTTATCAGTTCTTCTACTGTGATTTTACGAATCGCTGCTTCTTGCCGTAAATCTTTACAAACCTCATTCCAATTATCAGCGTTACTCACTCTGTCAATCAAAATAGCCTCAGCCATTCGAGTCTTTGATACACCTCTGGTATGACCCCATAGAGATAAGCGAATCTCTTTGACTATAGGTAGATTGACCGGGAACCTGCGATCGCGTTTCTTGACCATTGTGCTATCAAAAATTCATTACGTTACCAATTTACCTCCATTTGGTTTCTTTTTGGTATCCAATTTGTGACTTTTATTGTACTATGACTTGTGAGCATAAACTGTTGCTTCTCTGGGGAGTGCGTCAACACCCCTCAGAGACTTCCTCACATCAGTCATCACCTGTTGTGAGGTAACTCCCATGCGTATAGTACACAGACAAAGGAGCATAACTATAATGACAGAAACTCTGAACGGTGCGATCGCTACCCCTGAAGTTTCAGAAATAACCTACAGTCCTGTAGCCGCAGCGATCGCGCAAATCAAGATGCAGGATATACCGGATGGTAGAAAAAGAGCATTAATCAAAGCTGTGTTGCAACGTCAGATAGTCGCAGGTAAACGTGGTGGAGGTAGACACTAGCTTCGCTTGTTTTTCTACCTCTCCCATCAATTGCGTCATGTAAATCACACCCGGTACTTGCCGGGTTTTCTTGTTATGAACGAAGATTACTACAGAGTTGAATTAGCTGCTGGTATCACAGCTTTTGTGCGTGTCGATCCTGGTAAATTTACAATCGCAAGAGTTAGTCAGTTATGGTAAATGGACAAGAGTCCTTCGGATGCCAGAGTATCTGACCTTGTTTATTCATTGGTGCGACTTTCAGACCTGTGAGACTTTGCCAGTTAACGTTAATGTGTTTGCTTGTGTCATTGATGGTAACTAGTTTGGATGGTTTGATTGCTGTGTTATGAGCTATGCCATACAGGGATAGAAAACAAGCAATTTCCGGATCGACTTCTATTTTTGTACTTTGTACATCGGAAATAAGTACTGTTTTGCATACTGTTACTAACACTTGTGTTTTCTTGAGTATATGACCATCAAACACAAGCCTATCTTTTACTTGGTATTCCATCTGTTGAGTATCTTTGTACACGTTCACTTGTTTGTGTTGATAGCGTTCTAGTTCTGTGTACCACAATACAATGCGTTTACCCTTGGTTTCTCTAGTTTTGACTTGTTTCTTGTGTACAATACCTATTTGCTCAATCTTACTATTGGGGTGTCTGATACCGATATAACCAATAATATTATCCCTTTGTATTCCCCATTTACTGAGAGTACTATCTAACCATTCAGGATGAGACAACATTCCATACTGATTAATTTCTAGTTGATAACTTTTGAACATCAACACACAATCGCAATATTTTAGTGAATGAATAGCAATAATCTCTGTTTCTTCCGATGTAACTTTTTGCGATAGTGCTACCCATGAATCATTCTGTCCTAACACAGTATCTCTAAACTGTACGAATGGTAGGGATTGATAGTTATCTTTCATCCATTGGTTACGTTTATCGCTGTCTTTTATCTCACTGGCATCTTTCAGCCAGTTATTGAGATCATTTGTAAATTGTTTGAACATTCCCACAAAGTTGTATTTATTGAGTTCTAGCGTTGTAAAACAGTACTTTGTCATATCCAGGGCTAGTCTACCTATCTCTGAGTCATTGAGTACTTGACGTTGTTCTATCTGACTCAGTGTAGCTTCATATTGACGGATTACAGATCTTGCTTGCTGACAAGCCTTTTTTGCGCTGTGTTCTGCTGCTTTGATGTCTTTATCGCTGTTGTTGGCTACATAACTATCAATACTATGAATGGCTATTTCTTCAGAAATTAATGAGTTTTCTAATTGAGGTAAATGTCTCGGTTGACTACTATCTTTACCATTATGGTGAATTATTGCCTTGTCTCGCAACTTGATGTAGTTGTTATAGGTAAGTTTTTGCATCATACCCACAATATCATTACGGGATACATTGTTTTGAACTAGGTATTCCGCGATCGCAGAACTGATTTCAACTAATGATGAATCCAACATATCCGGATTGAGACGTCTAGTGTGTTTGCGTACTGTTGAGAGAAGAGTTTTGATATTCTTCTTTTTGTTGTGTAATTCATCTTGTTGATCGGCTGATAGTTTATCATTGCCTAGTTTTTCAGCAATGATTTTACTATTGTTTGTAATCATCTTTTTTTCAGTAGTTTTCAATAACCCATCAATCCAGATAAACTCTGCTTTCAAGTTACCAGAAACGTGTGTTTCTACAGTCTTATTACCTACCGCAATAGTAGGGGACATGATGACTTTACACATAGAGCGTTCGCCTAAGTACTGCTTTTTACAAAGTACTGTATCTCTCAGTGTTGCTGTATCTTCAGTAACGACAATACCCCGATAGGTATTGTCAATATCTGAAGGTAATTTGTGACTGCTAGTTAGTGATTTTGCAATGAATTCATACTTCGGCTGTGTTGCTATCCACTGATGACACGGGAATACGCTGACCACGATTTTCCCTAGTTCACATATGCGCTGTCTGTCTTGTAACAGGGAATGGCTGTTAGCTTGTATGGCTGATTTGCCTACTAGATGGTTTATGTGGTTATCTCGCTTAGATTCTCCCATATCGAAGTACTTCTGATAGGTTTTGCCTAGTTTATAGAGAACTATGCGATTCTGCTCTAAGCAAATCTGAAACAACCCTGTAGGTTGTTTCTCATGATATAGGAAATCCCCCTTGTTTAGAGTGATTTCAAATGGTAGCGACCAGTTAGATAAAATATCATATACAGATGCATTGAATTTGATTTTCTCTATAGAAGAATCATGATGTTGCTCGTCTTCATGATGGATATTTTCTAACTGATTATTAATTATTGTAAGTTGAACACTAGGAACATCTCTATGTATGTTTATTACAAAATCAAATTGTTCTATCCAAGAATTGGAGATAATTACTTTGGCTGCGAACTGACAAATAATATCTATATCTTTTCTTCCTATCTTTTGTCTAAGCAACTTATCTTGTTCGTGCTCGTATAGTTTGTAAATGCTGTAATGCAGTAGGTACTCCAACAACTTCAAGCTAGACTTGACACACAAGTAATCTATTGCTTCTAGAGCTATTTGCTGTTGCAGTAAAGTTCGCTTATCTTTTACTTCTTTGTGAAGAATAGTAAGATTATATGTTGCCTCCAGTTGCTGGTGATGAGTTAGAAAATAGGTTTTACAAGCGTTTGTAATGCTATCCATTGTTGGATTATTGTGAGATTTTACCGCACGAATCCAGTTATTAAATTTCACATCATCAACAATTTTCTCTTTTCCAATAGCAATCATACTTAAGAAGCTCTTTTGAAATATCTCTAGCCTTTGTCCTCTATCCTCAATGAAGTTACTGATTGCTGTACTATTACCAAATGATGATGCTCTCAGTTCACATTGCTCCACTTGTCTAGCATTAGTGGCATGAATATGAGCGAAATGAGGTTTTCTACACTCACCTCGTTTTATATAAACAGGTTCTCCACATACAGGACAACGTAACTTGTGATCGTTGTATGAAGAAAAATCACATTTATCTGCATAAACTCTTTCGCCACCTAACTTCATTGAGATTGCGTAATCCATAGCCAATTGATACAGTCAAATTTTATGTTTTTTATAACACAGGTTTCTTTAATATGTCAGTATTAACTCAGGCTATCGACAGTTCAAGGAAATGAATAAACAGTACTTCGTTACTTGCTTGGGATGTGTAGGATTGACCCTACACTGTGTAGACTTTAGTGTAGTGTTTGAATCCTTATACTGACTGGATTGTGTAGAGTGTGTAGGATTATTGATATATCTGTAGGTAATTTTCTGATTTTATTTCCAGGTTAGAGCATCATTCCTCAATAAATATAAAAGGAATAACGCTCTAACCCTACACAACCTACACAATGCTTACCCTGACTGAATTGTGGTACTACACTCTACCCTTCACTGTGTAGGTTTGACTCTACACTGCCTGCTAGTGGTGAAGGCAGATCATCGTCCTTACCAGGTTCCCGCAATCTCAAGCCCTGAATGCAATAACCTTTGTTACTACGAACTTTTTTTACATCCTTCCATCCCATAATAGAGTTGCAAAAATCCAGTAGGTGGGGGCTAAAATTCCGCGTATTGGGAGCATAATTACCAGACTTACGGCACCATTGTGTATAGCTACCAAATAGAGTTGCGGCGTCTTCTCTATCACTCCCTATTGAACTTTTGGTATTGGCACCTCGGATAACGCACTCATCAATCCAACCCGCCATAGGATTATTACTGATTTGTTGCTCCAAACTATATTGAGCGAGTTCTGGGTTATCGGCTGCATTCCTCAATACTTGAGTAACTGTTTCATCAGGGATAGCCAGTAAATATTGAGTTAATGCGTTCAACTCAGGTTGAAACTCTTTTTCTAAATCTCTACGCTTTGTTTTGTCTACAGTTTGTTTGAAGAAAATTAAAATCTGTCTCCTTGTCAACCAAGATGAGTTATGAGTATCAAACACCAGGTCATTTGATGCCATGATGACCATACCATCAAATCTAAATTGAAACGGTTGTTCATATTTTTTTTCTGCTTGAAGCTCATCTTGTCCTGTAAGTGACTTAAATTTTTGCACATCTCTCGTATATTTACTTTGATCTGCAAATACTACCAATCGCTTTTGGTGAACATTCGCAACTCCAAAAGTTTTAACACAAAAATCGTTCAGAGTAGTGCTACATACATTATTACTACCTATCAAAGATATTGCAAGTTTAACAAATGTACTTTTACCCGTGCCACCAGAACCAACTAGATGCAAGAACTGTTGGAGATCGGCACGACCTTTTAGAATTGCAGCCAAATAGCATAATAGAATTTCTTTGATTGACTGATTCTTGTTCGTGACTTCATTGCATAAGAACAAGGGATAGTATTGTATGTTTCTATCCCTTGCAACTGTATGTTAGATGAGTGTTGTTAGTGCCAGTATGATGAATGCAGTTATAACTCTGTTACTTTTACCTGTGTTATTGCTATGGTTCTAAATTTCCGGTAATTGAACATTGTTGTTGATGATGTCATCATCTGGACTCCAGTAGTGCTGATTAATCATTTCTTCACTCGTTTCCATTAGCGCCGCCACAGTAGCTATGTCTACACCTTGACGGAGATAATGAGTGATACTTGTGTTTCTGAGATTGTAAGTAGGTAAGTATTGTTTCACTTTACCTTCACTCACTAAATTTTCTATAATCCTCTTGGTGTACCGTTGTGTGAAGTTTCTGAGGTTGATGTAATTACCGTTTTGTGCGGGAAATACCAGTTTGGTAGGAATGGTAGAAACAGAGGTTAAGCGCCGATCTAGTAACTCTCTGATTTGTGGCGTTATGGGAAACATTCGAGCCTTATTGTTTTTCGTACTTTTCAAAACGCCGCAAGAGTAAGCTTTATCAAACACGATAACTCGTTCCTTGACCTGTTCCCAAGTTAACGCGATCGCATCTTCAGGACGACAACCAGTAAGAAACAAAAACTCGATAAAGTCAGCATACCAGCTATCCTTGAAAGCTGACTTGGAGTTGCAGTACCAATCACCTCTAAACGCTTGAATAATAGCGTTGACTTCATCCCTTGAGTATGCTTTTTTTGTTCTACTGCTTTGAGGTTTATCTGGTAACTGCTGTTTCAATCTCCTCCAAGGGTTAATGCTGATTAACCCAGTCTCGAAAGCCCAATGGCTACAAGCGTGTATATCGTTAATGATTCTCTCCAGTGTAGTACTAGAATAGGCTTTGAGTAATTCTGGTATCAACAACCGAGCATTCTCTGGATTGAGTATCTCAGGTGAGACTTTAGTTAAGCATCTATCAATCTGTGACCATTTTTCTTTTTGAGTTGTCTCAGCCACACTCGCTCGTTTCGCTAATTTGTACTGTTCCCACAATTCTTTTAGGCTCAGTGCTACATCCTTATTGATTGAAACAACGTTATCAGGTTGTTTCACTTTTGGCTGATACTTCTCTAGTGTGGGGTCAAAGTAACCAGCAAGAATGTCTGTTTTAATTTGGCTAGCGATCTTATTAGCATTTGCAATTGCCAGCTTATCGCTATATTTTCCACCTGGAGAGATAGAGTATTGCTTCCCTTGGTATTGAAACCTGATTATGATTCCGCCATTATTGTTACGTGGGGTAATCTTAGGTACTCTAGATGAAGGCTTCCCAGTCTCGTACATTCTCTAAGTTGCATAGTTCTTGCATAATCCAACTATGCAACTCGCTCAAAGCCTTGGTAATTGGTCATTTTGCACACCCTTGGTAAGGGTGAGGTCATGAGTTCAATCCCCATCACGGGCTTTTCATAATAATACAAGCTGAAAGCAGGGAAACTCTTGATTAGTAAGGATTTGCCGCTTTTAAATTTTTTAGAAACTACAATAAATAATTTTTTTAGGCTAACTTTGGTCTATCGGTTGGATATTTTTTGGCTATTTTTTTGCCATTTGGGGATCAAATGAGTATCATGCTAGTAGAGTACATGAATTGATACCCAATTATTGATATTTTAGTTCCGTATAGTCACGGCGGGGGATTAAACCGAAACTTCTCCCATCGTGCGATCGCGCCCCCAAGTCTTGCTGCTTTACCTAAACCTTAGGCGTTCTGCACTCTTATCGGCAATTACTAAGGCTTTTACGATATCACCAAATTCTCTGGTGAAGTTATTTGAATAAAATTTAATTTTAGAATAAACTAATTCTAGAAAAAAGTAAACATAAGTGGTTGATTAAAAAAGTATGGCAACCGCAACACCAACAATTAATTCTCTCACTGTCCCAAAAAGACTACCCTTTTTGGAATCAATTTGCTGGCAGACTGCTGATGTGTATCGCTTCTCACCAGAAGAAATGCTTAGCCGCTATGAGCGTGGTTGGCGATATCGTGACATATACAACAATCTAGAGGGTGAAGAAATTAATTTCCTTAAAGAACTTACCAGACGTTATAAATCCTGGTTGTTAGTTGAGTTATGACCTTTAGATTAGACCACCATAATAAAATTCTTGCAATTCTTGAATCTTTAGATTGTGAGATACTTAGGAAGGGTTCTGCTTACTTTGGTGGTGGAACCCTTCTTGCTCTAGATTTTGAAGAATACCGATGGAGTAATGACGTTGATTTTATTGCTTCTGTTGGTACAGAAGGATACAAATATCTACGTACAGTAGTATTTGATGATGGACATGAAGCATTATTTCGTGATTTAAGTAAAATTCAAATTGGACGCAGTACAACCGATCAGTATGGGATACGCATGACAGTTTGTGTAGACGATGTCTTTATTAAGATAGAAATTATTGCTGAAAGTCGTTTTCAACTAGACCCTCCGAGATACCCCAAATGGTCGCCTGTTCCGTGCTTAAGTTTAAATGATTGTTTCACCTCTAAACTACTGGCAAATTCTGACCGATACATGGATGATGGTGTAGAATCCAGAGATTTAATCGATTTAGCGGTTCTCAGGTTACAATCTCCAATACCTCAACCATCAATTGATAAAGCTGAAGAGGCTTACGAAGTCATAAGGCCTTTAAAAAAAGCGCTCGAACGCTTTCAGCAAAGACCAGATTACAGACAAACGTGTTTTGAGGGTCTACAAGTTGATGAATCTCAGATACCTAAAATTATTGATGGTGTTGATTTGCTTTCTATGGATTTAGGTTTATCTCAAACTCAAAGGGTTTTTCGAGAACAGCATGATATATTTACTGATTTAGAAAAACAAGAAGATTCTTAAGCAGGCAGGTACAATCACTCCTAACCGCGTTCTAGCGACTGATAGCTGACATATTGCATCAATAAAAACTGATATCTTTTTACACTCAGTACTAGATAGAGATTTCACGGCAGTCGAGAGAATATGATAAACGGCGATCGCGTTCCCTGTTATTCGTTCGTGTTCGCTGAACCACTCATTTTGCAAAGAAGTAATAATCTAAATTTGTTTCAGTTTCTGTCTGATGCGTAGATTATTCTTTTCAAGACCCAGGTTGGATAATGTCAGAGCGTGGTTTTGCGGGAAGGCGTCGCGGGTGTAAACTGACAAAGCATTCGTGTAAGATGCGATCGCCATTTCTATATTCTGTGATTTGTCCCCCAATATTCTGTTACGGTGAGCATTCCCCAGATTATTTTGCGTCATCGCCCATTGTTGGGGAAAGGCGTCGCGGGTTGTTACTTCCAAAGCAGTAGAGTGAGATGCGATCGCCATTTCTAAATTCTGTGCTTTGTCGCCCAATATTCTGTCCCAGTAAGCACCCGCCAGATTATTTTGCGTCGCCGCCCAATCTTGGGGCAAAGCGACTCGGCATAACGAGCAGCACATAATCGAATTGGCTCCATTTTCATCCCCACCCCAACAGGTGCTTGATCTGCGCTAACCTGTCAACATCAACCCCCATAACCTTAGCTAATGCCTCCAACTGCTAGCGAGACGGCAGGGGATTAAACCGAAACTTCTCCCATCGTGCGATCGGATATAACTAGATAAGTCTTTTCTTTTCTAAAGTTGTCCAATATCGGTTAAACTTGTCCAGAAAAGAGAATGGAATCTGGTATGTTAATGCAATCATTGACCAGCCCGTTGGGGAAGTTATCACATCTAGGGAAAATGGTGTTTTAGGAATAGACTTTAATCCCAGTAGTATTGACTGGTCAATTGTTGATCCCCACGGAAATTTGAAACGACATGGTTCTCTTCAAGTTAATATTCAGGATAAATCAACTCACCAAACACAGGATATTTTAGGCAAAGCTATTGTACAAATTGTCAATGAAGCAAAAGTTAATCAAGTGCCAATAGCAATAGAAGATTTAGATTTTACGCAAAAAAAAGCAGCCCTTAAAGAACGCTCTCCAAAATCTGCAAGAATGCTGTCTAATTTTGCTTATTCCAAATTTACCCAGATGATTGAAACACGCTGCATCAGGCAAGGTCTTAGCTTAATTAAAGTTAACGCTGCTTATACCTCAATCATCGGAGTCACGAAATACATGGCTATGTATGGGCTAAACTCTGGTTGTTCTGCTGCCATAGTCATAGCGCGTCGTGGTCAAGGTAGAACTGAAAAGCTTCCCAAACAAAATGCAATTTACTTTAAAAAGCCAGAGGACTGCTTAAAGTCGAATGTATGGAGTCGGGTTGGCAGAAAAATAAATATTTGTGGTGGTTTTAATCGTCATAAATTTTATTTTCCTAGTCACAAACAGGTTCCGACTAACTGTCGGATGCATGGCAAGCTACGGCAAACACCTCGACCAAAATGGCGAAGGAATACTGTGCAAGTGCTACGCACTCCTCATATTAAATTAAAAACTAGCGCTGTTGGTTCACCTCCCTACTTAACGACTTATGGATAAGTGTGGGAAGGTTTTTCGCAGCGCGCTTTGGCAAAATATATTTATAGTAAAAATATTTATTCCTGCGATCGCAGAGTTAACAACATTTCTCTTACAGTTAGCGAACAAAATGATTTCGTGCAAACGGATTCGATATAAACTGAAACTCAAGATTCAATCACAGCGTGGTTACACCAAGTTTGGACGCAACTTGTTTCAGTCCTTCATCAAGTGTTGCAAGAGGTAATCCTTCACGGAGCGCAAGTTCTAAATATGCTGCATCGTAGGAGGTCAGTTTATGAGTTCGCGCAAGATTAAGGATGTCAGTAAATGCTTTCTCTTCAGTTTTTGTATCAACGGTAATGGGAAGGCTACCTAAGAGTCCGAGAAATTGAGAAATCTGTGCTTGATTGCTTCGCCCCCTTCGTTCACTTATTGCAAGAACGTTTGCAACCTCAAGAAACCAGATGGAGGGTACTTTTGCACTTCCTCCTGCAAGTTCCTCTAGTAATGAGTCAGTAAATTCTGTTGCTTCATCCTCAATTCCCCACGCCATTGCTATTGAGCAGTCAAGAACAAAGTTCATTGTCTGCCCTCATTAATCATATCTCGTACTGAAAGACCTCTGGTTTTAGACTAGTCTAAATATTTTTGTGTGAACTGTCCAGTGTTTCGATAACGGTTTGGGGAGGGGATGGAAGTGTACTGTCCGGTGAAAGTGAGTTCAATCCCCATCACGGGCTTTATCAAGTATTGTAAACAAGTGTCTTTGATCTGTAATATGCTTAGAAAGCAAACTATTTGGGTATCATATAAACACAGCATATAGATTTAGATACTCAAAGGTTACATGAAGACCAAAAGAAGTAATGTCAAAGGTTACATGGAGACCAAAAGAAGTAATGTCAAAAGATGAACTTTTAGCTATTGATTCAACCGTTGAAAATTCACTTTCAAAAATTCTTCCTCATCAAGCCATCCTTTCTAGTTATGGGAAAGGGTGGAATGAAATTAATATTGAGCATCATTCCCAGCCGACTCACGAAACTCCCGAACACTTTCATACACAGCATATTTTGGTAGTTATAACTCAGTGCAACCAACTGAAAGTAGAACGGAAGGTAGACGGCAAATTTCATTGTTCCCATATGACCTGTGGTGAAGCTTTTTTGCTTCCGGCTCAAGTTCATCATAGGGTGTGGATATATGGAGAAGCTGAGTATGCTTTTCTCTCCCTCAAACCTGAACTGATGACTCGTATTGCTGAAGAATCAACTAGTAGAGAATGTATTGAACTTGTACCTCAACATCAAATATCCGACTCTCTAATTCACAGCCTTGGGCTGGCGTTATTGTCAGAACTTGCTTCTAATGAAATGCGTAATCGCCTTTACATTGAGTCGGCAGCCAACTTGCTAGCAGTTCATCTACTACAACGATATTCAACTCAAAAACCAACGACTTGGAAACACAACAAGGGGCTTCCCAAAACTAAATTACAACAAATTATTGAATACATTAACGAACACTTGACAGACGATCTCTCGTTGCAGGCAATGGCAAACCAAATTGGAATGAGCAAGTATCACTTCTCCCGGCTATTCAAGCAATCTACTGGGCAGACACCCTGGCAATACGTCTCTCAGCGTCGCCTTGAAATAGCAAAGCAATTACTTGCAAAGCAGGAGTTATCCATCGCCGAGATTAGCGATCGCTTGGGCTTTACCAATCAACAACAATTGACAACATTCTTTCGCAAACATATGGGCATAGCACCCTTTGTCTATCGACAATCACTCTAAGTTCTATCTTGAGGATAATAATAAATCTATCCCTAGAGAGTTTTTGTAGATAAACGGTTCAGGTAGCAAGATAGAAGAAATTTTAGCAAGATTTGAGAAAGACAAAGTAAGCCGCGATCGCTACTATGAGTTGGTGTAGTCAGTAACTTTCAGTATCAGTCAAACTAACAGGCACAACGCAACTTGCCCAGTCAGTAAAAGCTGAATAAGCAATAGTTGGACTATAGACAAGAAAATTGCATCAATGGGAGACATGGCATGACTTATGAGATGTTGGACGACAATAATGCCTGTGCTTTGCTCATCGACCACCAGGCAGGGCTAATGCTCTTTGCAGGGGACATCGATCCTGTTCATTTACGCAATAACTCAATCGCTCTTGCTAAGGTACTCAAGCTACACAACATTCCCGTTGTTCTTACAGCAGCAGCAATGGGTCCGGCTGGTCCCTTAGGTCCAATTATTCCAGAAATTCGAGAACTGTTCCCAGATGTGCAACCCATTTACCGCACTAAAATTAATTCCTGGCATGATGAACGGATTCGGGGAGCGATCGAAGCCACAGGTCGTAAGAAGGTGATAGCGGCTGGTATTACTGCAGATTTTTGTATTGGCATCCCAGCTAAGTCGATGGCAAGTGAGGGTTACGATGTGCGTTTGGTTATTGATGCATCAGGTAACTATTCCAACATCGTTTTGCACTCTTCGATCGCCAACTTAACACAGCATGGTGTCAAGGTGACGAACTGGCTGAGTGTTGCCTGTGAATTGCAACAAGATTGGGCAATTGAACACACAGCAAAGGGATTACTAGCAATCTATCAACAACACCTACCTCAGTGGGGTATGTTAGAAATGACTCAATCTAGTTGGAAATCAACGCAAAATCAGCAACCTAGCGCAGCCAACTGATAAAAATTCACCTTACTAAAAAAATACAAAAATGTAGAGATGCGCCCTGTCGCGTCTTTACAGAATTTATACGTACCGCGATTACAGGTCGCAAGAAGGTATTTGCGGCTAATATTATCTTTCTGTATTGGTATCCTAGCGAAGTCGATGATGAGTGAGGCTTTATCTCTCTAGATATTTTTTAATACAGTGAACCGAACCGAGGTTTTGTGCAAAAGGGTGAAAGTCGGTTAATTCGTAAACCTTAAAACCGAGTTCTTCCCATATGCGTTTGTTTTCCGCATCAATAGGAGCTAAATCAGCCCAATCACCATGACCATAGGTTGGTAGCCATACAGAGTTACCACTATTTGGATCTATCTCTATCAAGCAGTTATTAGCGGTAGCAAAATACCAGGTACGAACTTTAATCTCAGGTATATCTACATAAGTGAGCGGCATAGGATTGCGAATCACTTCAAAGCCCACATCTTGTAGAGTATTGGCAATATCATCAAAAATTTCCCCTAGCGCGTGGTCTACAGGCTCTTGTCCCAACAAAATTTGATCGGCATAAGTGGGCGAGCCTACCAACAATCGGTATTTGCCAGAAGGGCTGCGTCCAGCTAGCGAAATAAACATATCGATGTGAAATATTGGCTGTTTCTCTCCAGTTCCTGTATATATCTCCTCAGCATCAGTGGAATCAAGGGCTGCTAGTAAATCGTTAGTGACGCTTGGATGAGTGAGGATAGTAAATTGAGTTGTTTTAGGCAACTTACGGAATAAATCTTCGTAAACCTGTTTGTAGCTGAACTCTCCAGTAGCATAAGCAGGATAACAAAAAAGAATATGCTTGAGTGGACCGTGAGCGGTGGAAACAATTTTTGGTTCGCGAGGTCCAGGTCTGGCAATCTTAGCGAGTAAGGTCGTCTGAACTGATACACTTCTAGCGATCGCACCTAAATCTACATCGGACTTGTTGCGACGTGCCAGAGTTGTTGGTAGTGGAAGAGGATTTTTCCGTATGGGATTGTTTGTCGTCATATTATTTTTTCGGGAGTTGTAAATTCTAAATTCTCGTGCTCAACTAGCAAACATTGCTACAGAGTAATTTTAGACTACTACGTAAAGTTCTATTTGTAACGTAAGACTATTTTAAGATAAGGATAATCAGCAATATTTGTCACTTCCTTACTGTGATACTTACAAATCAATATGGCTAATAATACCTGCTAAATTCATCAACCCTTTCCAAGTCTTAGCACCAATCACCCCATCTACCAACAGTTCTTTTTCTTCTTGGAATACTTTTACTGCTTGTTCAGTTTTTAAACCAAATTCGCCATCAATAGCCCCGAAGTAATAACCGTGAAAACCCATATAATCTTGAACGATGGGACTAAATTTCAGCAAATTTTGAACCCTAGCAACATCGTTCCCAGGGCTACCGTAACGCAATAGTGGTAAGTTTAAGCGTTGACCCAGGTCAAGAGCTTTCCAGGTTTTTAAACCGACAATACCATCATCTTCTAGAAAAACACGAAACTGGAAAACTTTTACAGCAACTTCAGTCGTTTTGCAAAAGATACCGTTAACCTCTAAGTAATCAATACAATCAAGAATAGGTACTCTTTTTTTCAGAAGTTCTTGTAATTCTTCCACTGCTGAACCAGTAGAACCTCGTTTTAAGATAGGTCGGTTAATATAAGTTGAGGTTTGCAATGTAAAGCCTCCTTGAAGAATGCTTAATTAATAAAAACTTCAAGAAAACTGCGAGGAAATCCGCATTCTTATCAGTACCCCAAGGAGTAATTTTTTAATTTTCGCTTTTTTATACTTGTACAACTTGATATATTTAAAGCACCCTAGTATCTAAAATCACAGAAAATGTTGTAATGAAAAGGAAAATCATACATAGGAAATTGTTAGAACTTTTGTACGAACAACTTGAAGATGTGCTATCACAAGAAGAAATCGAAGAAACTACCCGTAGTTTCCAGGAGTAATTGAGAGAGCGGGCGAGCAAAAAATATCAGCCTCCTCAATCTGCTTAGAAGCTTATTGTAGAGGAAGAATTGGTCAGCCAGAGAGACTAAGTGATAAACAATCACATAATCTATCATTTCTACTATAGATTATCCCATCGTCAGCACCTCTGCTTGATAATTTGCTACTAACGGTAGTATCTTTAACCACTCTGAACCTAGCAGCACTTCTGTTATTTCATTCCCTACAAAAACAGGAATCTCGTACTCTTGGTCATCTAATAATACTTTACCTAAATAGATATCAAAATATTCCTCTCCTTGTGCGGTTTGCAATTTATCCCGGCTTACATAGACCCAATCAAGACCATCTAAATCTTGTTTATTAATTGCTAGAAACTCTGTAAACCCAGTATCCAGCATGGCATCTACGGGAAGATTTAATCCATTAGCTGTAATCAAATCTATCTCAAAAAATAACTCACCCTTAACGCCAAACTGACCATGAATCATATTCTGCCAGAAACTCCTGTTTCATTAATACCAAAAATGTGGTGAATAGCATTCGGATGCTTCTGACGTGCTTTGAGGAGCACCACTTCTTTATCTACATCAATAAAATAATCTCCACTATCTGGTTCGATAGCAATGTACCAGCCATAGTATTTATCGATTATTTTTGGCTTGAGTCTCTCAAAAATTCCCCAACAGCGTTGACTAAATGCTTCTCCTTCAGCTTTATGTCTGGCAAGTTCTTCTGGAGATATAGTAATTTCTGGAAATATTCTTCCTCGACGACGTGCAGGTTTTTGTGATGTTGGTTCACTCATAGTGTTCAATGCATTTAGAATTACTTACTATATAATAAATTGCAGATGACGCGATCGCGCTAGAGCAAAATACTTTTATATTAACGCTCGTAAGAAGGAAGAGGGAAGACCGAAGTTGTATCCCCATCAATAAATTGAGGGGATTTGAAATGGCAAGAACAAAATCTTACTTTTCCATCAATAAATTGAGGGGCTTCTACCTTAGGAAGGAGGAAGAGAGAAAGAGCAGACGGAAAATTCTTTCCAACTTCGGTCCTTTCTTCTTCCTCCTTCCTTATTTTCGGTAAAAATGTCTTTACAAGCTATGCAAACCTACCAAGAACAGCGATACTACTCGCCCGAAGAATATTTACAACGAGAAGAAATTGCCGAGTACAAGAGTGAGTATAAGGAGAATCAGCAATATTTGTCACTTCCATACTGTGATACTTACAAATCAATATGGCTAATAATACCTGCTAAATTCATCAACCTCCTTGAAGAATGCTTAATCAATACTTCAAGGAGTCTGTTGAGAAATCCGTATTCCTGATAAGTACCCACAAGGGTAATTTCTAGATTAACTAGATCCCCGACTTCTTCAAGAAGTCGGGGATTTGGCAGCCCCTAAGGAAAAAATTTTACTACTGAGGATGAGAAAACCCTCACTCCCAACCCCATCTTCCGTTGGGAGAGGAGGCTTTTTAATAACCTCTCTTCACTTGTGTGTTAATAATTAACGGGAGTTCCGATCCCGTTGGTCGCCATAATATTCTTGATCCGCAGGGTCGCCATAAGGGTCTTGACTAGCTGGAATGACATTACCATACTGCCCGTAAACATCAGCCGGATCGCCATAAGGATCTTGACTAGCTGGGATAGGACTGCCGTAATACTCTTGGTCAGCCGGGTCACCGTAAGGGTCTTGGCTTGCTGGAATCACATTACCATACTGCCCGTAAACATCAGCCGGGTCACCGTAAGGATCTTGACTTGCTGGGATAGCGTTGCCATACTGCCCGTAGACATCAGCCGGATCGCCATATGGGTCTTGACTTGCTGGGATAGCGTTGCCGTAATACTCTTGGTCAGCCGGGTCACCGTAAGGGTCTTGGCTTGCTGGGATAGCGTTGCCATATTGCTCGTAGGGGTCTTGATTTACTGGACTATTTCCATAATATTCTTGGTCAGCAGGATCGCCGTATGGGTCTTCATTAGCAGGACGTACTTGACGGTTATCTTCATCCGATCCAACAAACAAATCCTTTGCTCTTCGTAAAAAGTCTTCTACCATGATGACTTATCTCCTTTTCTTTTCTGTGGTTTATTTTGCTTTGATCTTTTTGTCTTGTGGTATGGGCGTCCTCGCCCGTCTTATAAACTAGTTATTGTCTTGTGGTACGGGCGTCCTCGCCCGTCTTATAACTAGTTATTGTCTTGTGGTACGGGCTTCCAGCCCGTCTTATCAACTAGTTATTGTCTTGTGGTACAGACTTCTAGCCCATCCTATAAACCAGGCGGGCGAGGACGCCCACCCCACAAGAAGAAGAATTTACTTGTTGAAAATTTCCTAATAAACTTCCTGTGGAACTACGTCAGTTAAAGTGCGACCCGTACTGCGTCCGTTGTAACCTTGAAAATCCTGATAACGTTCTGCCTCAGACGCCGGAACTCGAATTCCTTCAGATGGAGGTGTTACCCAATGAGCGCGATTTTGAGCATCACGGTAGTAAACACGCCCGTTTTTAGATAGATAGTACTTGCCTTGGGGTCCTGTTCCCTGTGCATTCTTGCGCTGGTTGTAGAGGTAGTAAAGAGCAGCTGCACCCGCCAGAATTGCTACTTTCTGTCCCGTTGATAATCCTCTTCTTGCTTCTTGTGGTGGGTTTGCTGAACCCGGATAATTCACATTTCTACCGTTAACGGTATCATCAACAGGTGGCGCACTACTTTGAGGGCTTCCACCACCGCAGCTACTGAGAACTGGGACTGTTAACAATGCCGAAAGAAAAACAGCAACTGGAAAAGAAGTGAGTTTGCGCCCTGAGAAATTTATGTTCATAGTGTTTTTTCAATTGTCCTGCATTTGCTAGATGCCCTGCTGTTGCAACAACAGTGTTGAATTCCTGCTGCTTCCAATGGCATAGTGAAAGAACAATTGCCGCTCCATCTACAACAGCACAGGTAAACAGTATGAGTGCAATGATGATGTAATTTCTTAAGAGATTCATCTTGCCTTTGAAAGAAGCTGCATTAGTCCACAGGAGATACATAGAATTGTACGTAAGTAACTTCAGGTAATAGGTAAGAAATTACTTGAGATTTTTCAGTATTTCCCCAACAGTGAAAAGCTTTAAGTCAAAACTATACTGGGTCTGGCGAAGATAATCATTGATTTAGAGTCAAAAAGCTTACAACTTATGGAAACTCAAGCAACTACTCGTCTCCTTCTCGCATTGTGGGATTTAGGTGGAGCAAAGCAAGAAGTGAAGACACGCAACCTTACAAAGCGTATTGTATCAAAAAAGAAGAAAGTAGCAGATTATCAGGGTGTGTTTAACGAATTGCAACAACAGGGTGCGATCGCTATCTCGAAATCAGGCTTCACTTTAGTATCTCCCAAAGGTTTAGAGGTTTTGGGTGAAAGTCTAAAAAGCCCGAATTTCAAATTTGAAGGAACTATTGTCGGAACTTGGACAGCGAATGCACTACTGAAGTGGATAAGTCAAACCAATAGTGTGGTTAGTTCTCAAGCTGCATTGACTAATGTTGGCGAAGCGATCGCATCTTACGACGAGTTTAAGCTAGTAACACTAAAAGTTTACGAGCAATTGAACAGAGATTACAACCTAGATGATTTAGTTCCAATTTACAGGATAAGGAGAGAGATAGGCGATTGTATCAGTCGCGAGCATTTTAACGAGTGGATATTGGAAATGCAAGCTAATGATATTTTGCAGTTACAAGGCGGAAGTGTAGAAGACAGTGCTCCAGACAAGATAGAAGATTCAATCACAACTAAAGTTAATGGATTACGTTGCTACGCTAAACGTCTAACACTACACACTTAGTTAGCTAGTGTTTTTAAATTTCTTTCTTTTCTTTACTTACATTTTTGACATAAATAAACAATCATGACTAGTTCTCACTCTTCAATTACAGACCTTAATAAGGCTATTGATAATTACAATCCCTTTGATAGATCGTTAGTAGTCAGAAACCATGATATTTGGAATCAAAGCTTTCCTGATGTTCCTTCGATTAACGCTCATGCTTCTGATTCCATTTTTCAAGCAATCAAGCAAATTCGTGCAGGAAAGCGCTCGGTTATTGGAATCACCATCAAAGCTGAGAAAGGGCTGGGAAAAAGCCACTTAATTGGTCGGATTCGGCATCAGCTTCAATCAGAAGGCGAGTGTTTCTTCGTTTATATGAGCGAGGTAGACTATGGTGATTTGAACAAAATTAATTCTAAATTTCTAAATACTTTGACATCCAGTTTGAAACAGACTGGGACTCAAGGTGTGATGCAGTGGCAAGAACTGGCAACTGCTTTACTTAATGAAGTATACAACTCAAACCATACACCACAAGATTTAATTAAGCGTTTTCCTGTAGTTTTGGCTCAAAAACCCAAGATAGTTGATGAGTTAACTGCTAAGCTACTAAAATTGAAATCAAATATTGAAAATCCTTATTTGCTCCAAGCTATTCTGTGGACACTTTGTTCAGATAAAGTTTCATTTGCAATTAATTGGCTTGCTGGAAGAGATTTAGCTCAGTCACAAGCTGATGCCATGGGTTTGCCAAATAGTAGCCAAGAAGATAAAGAAACTGAAGCTTTCCAGAGTGTATGTCAAATACTAGACTTAATTGGTGATTATAGAACTATCGTTATCAGTTTTGATGAATTAGAAAGTTTAAATTGTAACGAGCAAGGTTTTACGAGAGCACAGGTTGTTGCTCTTTTAGCCAAAGACCTCTATAGCAAAATTAAACGTGGCGTGTTAATCCTGAATATGTACGCTGAAACTTGGACACATCAAGTTAAAGTTGTACCGCATGCAGAGGCAGTTATTGACAGAATTGGGGAGAAAACATTTGATTTAAAACATCTTAATAGCGATGATGTAATCACTCTCGTTTCCTACTGGTTGAAAGATTTTTATGATAACAAAGGTCTGACTCCAATTCATCAGGTATATCCCTTTTATGAAGGTGAACTGCGAGAAATAGGCAAAGAAAAACCTATAGTAAGACGAGTTTTACAATGGTGTGCTGAAAACTGGAAAATACCAGGTAATGACCCACCGAAATTACCTAAAAAACCACTACATGAGGTTGAAATAGCTTTTAATAAAGAACTAAAAATTCTTGAGCAGACAATAGACAATTATTTTGATGATAGCAGTCTTATTGCTGATGCTATATATTTTGGATTAATAGCAATTAAGGGTGAAACTATAGAAAAAATAAAAATTGAAGACATTGAAGAGCTAAAACTGAAAACTACAGATCAACCTTATCTACATTTCAAAATTTATGGTAAAGAAAATGGAAAGATAGTCAAAATAGTAGTGTCAGTCATTCAAGATTCTAGTGCAAGATTTGTGAGCGCAGGATTAAAAAGATTAATTGATTACAAAAAATTTGATATGACCCGTGGTTGCCTAATCCGTTCTAAGGAAATTAATCCAAAAACACAAGGAAAAACTTATTTGGATCAACTTCTTTCTAAAGAGCTAGGTGGAGAATTTGTAAAATTAACAATTGAGGATATTAAGCCTTTACTGGCAATATTATTTCTTTGGAAATCTAGGAAAGATTATGAAGTAAATGAACAAGAAATTACCCAATTTATACATCAGACTAAAATAGTTGCTAATAACTATATAATCAAGGAAATTTTGAGCGTTCCATCGGGAAAAATTCCTAGTGGTTTAGTTGAGGAAGACTGTATTACAGGGAAAATTCAACAAAACATAAATATTACAGAGCAAACTCAAGATGTAAACATTATGGTCGATAATTTATTCATGAAACTAGGGCTATGAGTAATTCTATTTTGATTGATACAGCCCTACTTCTAGCTGCTCCAGATATTGAGGCTTTACTGCAAGGGCGAATGATTATAGCCATGCCTCGGACATTTATTCATCCAGGGCGATCGTTTGCTCTGTGTCCATCTATTACCTCAGTCAATTCGTTACCTCAAGAACAGCGCTACCGCTCAACTTTCTTGCGAATTGCTCAAACCAGTATAGCTCAGCTAGATTCTGAAAAAGTGGGAATTAAAGCATGGGCTAAATGTGAATTTTGTCAAATCCTGAATAATTTTGAGTCCTTAGAGGCTTTGTCACAGTTAACTGTCTGGACTGCAAAGGTATTGGAGCAAATGTTGCTGCAACACAAACATATATTTCTTGCTCATTTACGGGTTTATTTGTTGCATCAATCAGTTGAAATACCTGTACATCCTCAAGGTAGTCAGTTCATAGGTTTACCATATTCCTTAAAGGTTTCTGATACCTTACCTGTATTGAGCGATCGCATCTTTGCCCTCCGCAAACAGCAACTAGAGAAACTTCAACCACCGCAACATCCTGAATTAGAGGAATTGCAGGGTGCGTTAGCCTCCCTTGCTCTTACTAACCCAGCTGCTAAACAGTTAGACAAAGAAGTCAGAGTATTGTTAGGTTGGGCTAGTGAAGAGGATACTCAACAAAAGAATCCAGATTTAACTTGGATAAACGACATTGCTGCATTAGGCGATCGCAGTATAGAGCAAGAGGAGAAAAAAACTAATTACCAAGCTGGTACAGATTTTGAAAACGTAGCACGCCGTAGTCTTACATTCTTAGGTTTTCAAGTTGAAAATGAATACAAGGGAGGTGCAGGAGGTTTAGATCTATTTTGTTCACACCCCTATCCTCTTGTATGCGAGTGTAAGGCGGGTAGGTTAATTCCCAGTCGTACTGTTGAAGAATTAATCAAGCTAGGTGGGATGCATTTAGGAAGACACGTATTTCTTGACTCGGCTAAATTAATCATTGGTCCAGGCAATCCTTCTAAAGATACCTTAAAAGCTTCTCAGGAATGGAAAGTAAGTATTATTAATGCTATGACATTACAAAAGCTAGTAGAGTTAAAGGCAAAATATCCTGGTGCTATTGACTTATTTGAATTAAAGAAATATTTAGATTCCGGACAAATTGACTATAAAATAGACGAGTATATTCAAAAAGTTCAAAAACAGATTCAATTGCGATTGCATCTCGTACAACTTGTCAAAAAACACCAAGAAAACACGGGTGATAACAATGTTGAGGTTGCAACTCTCTTTGGAGCTTATGGTTACTCCAGCCCACCTCAAAGCTTAAGCCGTGAAGAAATGCACGAAATTTTGCTTGAACTTTCCTCACCATTAACAGGGTACTTAGGAAGAATAAAAGGCAGTGATTGGAAAAGCGATCGCTTTTACTTCCTGCGAGATTTACCAATAGCTTAACTCTAACCGATGCTAAAATTGCTACCACACTTAGAGACAATTAAAGCAGGTCTTTTTGTGCTATTTTAACCATCCAAAAAAGGATAATTAATTACAATTACATCTCCCTTGGTTAAGTGTTCTATAGGTTTTTCCAAGCTTCGTCTTCCTCTTTATCAAGCCAATATCCATTCAGCGCAAATTCACTGATTTTCAGAAAATATTGTATGATAGTATCATCCAAATCATTTAGTACCATATGATTTTCATTATTTTTATGATGCAACTTTTCTTGGTGTCGAACATTTTCTTCTAATAGTTTAAAAGCCGCACTAATCACCTCAGAAGCATTGGTATAATTACCTTTTTCAAGTTGGGTTTTTATGAATTCCTCCTGTTCAGGATTTAGAGAAATATTCATTGGCTAGTACCTTTGTTTTTTCTGCATTTTACTATATTGCTCTTCATTATGTTTTTGTGTGCGATGACGAAGACGTAAGGTGTTTACAGTAACTACCGATTAAGCCGTTTGAAATGTTCCTCACCCCAGTTGCAGAGTGCGCTTAAAACCGATTCGAGACTTCTACCGTAATCAGTGAACGAATACTCAACTTTAGGAGGCACATCTGAATAAACGTTTCGATTCACAATCTCATCTTTTTCCAGTTCGCGAAGTTGTTGTATTAGCATTTTCTCTGTGATTTCAGGCATCAAACGCTTGAGTTCACTGAAACGTCTTGGTTGATCTTTCAAGTGCCACAAAATTAAAATCTTCCACTTACCACCCAAAACTTTAAGCGTGGTTTGCACAAACACGGTGCCTTCGGTCTGTTCTGGCATCTGTGCCTCCTTAAGGATTCATGAGTGCTTACAAAAAAGTAAGTACTTCCAAAAAAATCAGTAGCAGTATATCTTGGAAATTGTTTAACCATCATCTGCTATTGGGCAGCAAATGCTATGTTACTGCAAGGAAAAGTTGCTATTGTCACGGGTTCATCACGCGGGATTGGAAGAGCGATCGCTGAACGTTTAGGACGCGATGGAGCAAAAGTGGTCGTCACCTACGCTGGACGTCAGGATAAGGCGGAGGAAGTTGTTTCAGCTATCAAGGCAAGTGGTTCAGAGGCGATTGCTGTACAAGTCAACGTTAGAGAAATTGAAGACGTTCGCAGCCTCTTCCAAAAAACACTAGATCGTTTCGGCAAGTTAGACATACTGGTAAACAATGCTGCTGGCACAAATATTTTCAAACCCACTGCTGAGATGACCGAAGAAGAATATAATAGTATGTTTGATATCACCAGAGGCGTTTACTTTGCTCTCCAAGAAGCAGCAAAGCATATGGCAGATGGAGGTCGGATTATCAGTATTTCTACTAGTGGTACAGTAATGGCGATTCCAGCAGGAGGTGCCTATGCGGGTAGTAAGGCAGCGATCGAGCAATTTAGTGCAGGACTAGCAAAAGAACTGGGTGTTCGTGGAATTACTGTGAATACTGTGTCTCCGGGAGTAACAGGCACCGACGGTTTGGTCTTGGAGCAAGCACAGGTCGAGCAGTTGATTGCACAAACACCACTTGCGCGGCTTGGACAGCCAGCTGATATTGCTGATGTAGTCGCTATGCTGGTTTCAGAGGACGCACGCTGGATAACGGGACAGCATATTCGGGCAAATGGCGGCATTGTTTGAAGGATAAAGTAAACCTTTACAGATAAAGATTTCATCACCTATAAACTTATCAAAGCTGAACCCAAGGAGATCTCCTAATGACATCACCAGTTGTCCTCATTAATGCTTTTGTCGTATCCAAGGATATGGAAGAAACATTTCTTAAAACCTGGCACGAAACGGCTGTATATATGCAACAAGCACCAGGCTTTATTGATACCAAGCTACATCGTTGTCTTGATCCGAATGGAAAATTTCAGTTCATTAATATCGCCCATTGGGAAAGCCCAGAAGCCTATCATGCAGCATTAGCACAGCACGAACCGGGCGAGAAACACCTACCAATCGAAGCTAACCCAGCACTTTACACCGTTGAGGTAACATACTAATGAAGGCTGAGCAACAAGTTCGTACTCCGGCATTGATCGCACCATTGGCGATCGATCCCCACGCGTCCTTTGATGCTGCAATGTTCTTCAAAACCTTTTGTCATGCTAGAGTGCAGGTCAACGGCATTCGACTGCATTATGTTATTGGTGGAGAAGGTGCTTAGTCAAGTAGCTTGCTTACATCGCTTGAGTTATTTATTTCACACAGCATTTGAGAAAATTCTTTACGGAGTGCCGCAATTTCTCCTACCCATTGGTTTGAAGAGGCGATCGCTTCTTCTTCGTTTTGACGCGCTGAGGTAATTCGCTTTTCAATTTCTCTATAAATTTGTGCTTCAACTTCTCTAAGTTGCACTTCAATCTGACTTTCAATGTCTTTTGCTACTGCGATAAACTGGCTCGTAATTTCGCGTCGTGCATCAGCCAATTTCTTATCTTGTTCTTCTTCTTGTTCCTTGGCATACACGTCCATTGCTAACATACCTACCGACAGAATAGGACCAAGAAACTTGGCAACGTTACCTATGCCTTTAGCAATATTTACTGCCTGCCAAGGCTTGAAGTTAAAGCCTAAAAACTTTCCAACAGTATAAACACCCTTATGCATAACACTTCCTGCTGCGTTAGTTGCACGTAAAAACACTTGCTCTGTAGATTTTGCTCCTGTTTTTGTCGCTAATTTAGTTATCCCAACCCCTACTTGCTCACCAATATCTTGGAGCATCTTTACTTGCTCCCTTAATCGTTCCACATCTACGTCCGACTCTACATTTCGGGCAGAGACTGTTTGGTTTACTTCTACGCTAGAATCTACATTTTGAGCAGAGACTGTTTGGTTTAGTTCCAAACGAGCAACAAAAGCTTGAGCTAAATCACTGTTAAGCACCTTTTTAACTTCTTCTTGAAGCAATTCTACGGCTTCCTTAACAGCCTCTTCCATTTCTACTTTTACTTTTTCACAGAAATTTTGCACATTACTTTCAGCTTGTTTCGCCAAAGCTTCAATATCTACATTACTTCCTACTGCCCTGGCTAGAACTATGCCCTCATTTGCGATGGCTGCTGATAACCGTAGCGCAATTCCTCGAACTTTTGTTCGGAGGCGATCGCGTTCTTGCCGTACTGTACGCGAGAGACGGTTAAGTAATTCAAAGAAAGCGGAGTCTTTGTTAGAGTCCCGTGTCAAGCTCAATTGAGCTTCATCAACATAACTTACGGCAATTCGGACTAGTGTATCGAAACGAGCAAAGAAATCACGACGCTGTACAAAAGAGTTGAGTGAGTCGATTAAAGTTTGGAAGCGACTAATTTCAGTTAAAAATTCATCTTTCTCGTCTACTCCCTCACAGTAATCTTTGGCATCGATAAAACAAAGTGAAAATTCATCAAGACTGTAAGGCTCAAGTGCTGATGCTATACTATGGCGATAGTTAGTAATTAATTCCTCTTCTTCTCCTGCACCATCAGACATCTTATTGACGACAAGCATCATCATCCAGCAATAGCCCAGTTCGTAGGCTAACTTTTCAATTTCTATCAGATAAACTGCGAAAACGTTATGAGTTGGTATTCATACTGTAGGCAATTATGAGAAGGGATTACATACATTTGCAATTGTACTAACCATACTAACAACGTCAAGCATCCCTAAAGCTAGGCTTCCCTTATACTTTTGATGCTCTTGAGATGAAGCAAAAGCTTCAGCAATGGTTATAGATTGTTCTTTTCCAGTGTTTTTGTCCTTAGCAATGACAGTTAGTACTCCATTTGCATCAATGTCAAAAATCACCTCAATTTGCGCTACTCCCTGAAGAGATGGGGAAATACCATCCAAGCGTAAAATACCTAAGCTATTGTTATTGCTAGCTAGTTCTGCTTCTCCTTGAAGCACATGGATCTCTACAGAGGTTTGCCCATCAGTAGCAGTCGAAAAAACTTCTGATTTTTTAGTAGGAGTAGTGGTGTTGCGGGGAAGAATTTTGCACATTACACCACCCTTAATTTCAATTCCCAAAGATAGTGGTGTCGCATCAAGTAAGAGAATACCTGTAATATTTCCAGCTAAAACTCCAGCTTCTACAGATGCTCCAAGAGCTACCAATTCATCAATATTTAATCCCTGCTTAGGTTCTTTAGCAAAAAACTGCTGCAAGAATTGTTGAACAGCAGGAATACGGGTAGACCCTCCTACTAAAATCACTTTATCAATGTCACTTTTGTCTAGGTGGGAATCTCTAAGAGCATTTTCCACGCTTACACGGCAGCGGTTAACTAAATCAGCGCAAAACTGCTCAAACTTTTGTCGGGTCAACGTTACCTTTAGATGTATATTTCTGAAAGCAGATGTTGTATTCGTCATCCAAGGCAAATCAATAGTCGTTTGTGTGGTACTGGAAAGTTCAATTTTTGCTTTTTCTGCTGCTTCTCTTAATCTCTGCCAAGCTTGTTTGTAATAACGAAGAGCTTTACCATCAAGGTGTTTAAATTCTTGAGCAACCCAGTCAATGATTTTTTGGTCAAAGTCATTTCCCCCCAGTTGAGTATCTCCGGAATAGGACAAAACTTCAAAGACTCCACTCCCAATTTCTAAAATTGAAACACTCAGGTGACCGCCGCCTAGGTCAAAAACTACAATAGTTTCATCATTTTCTTTGTCTCGACCATAAGCCATTGCTGCTGCTGTGGGGTTAGGGATAATCCGTAACACCTCCAACCCAGCAAAACGACTAGCTTCTTTGACAGCGTGACGTTGTATCTCATTAAAGTAAGCTGGAACTGTAAGTACAATTTGGGTAACTTGTGCATCTAGATATTGGGTAGCATCATCTGCTAACTTACGCAAAATCTGAGCTAAGATTTCTTCCGGTGTAAATTGCTGACCTAAAACTGGACAGTTAATCTTTACCTTGCCCTGAGTATCCCGCAAAACCTTATAGGAGACTTCTTTAGCCTGCTCGGTAACTTCATCATACTTTCGACCAATAAAGCGCATAACCGAGTCAAAGGTGTTTTGAGGGTTTGTGATGGCTTGCCGCTTTGCAGCTTGTCCGACAAGGCAAGCACCTCCGTAAGTGTAAGCTACTATAATCCAAGATGGTTCTAACAAGCGTTGCGATCGCTTTTACTTTTGCGAGACGTACCGATAATCGCAACTACCTTATAGTCCGAGTAGCAATGAATTTCAACACTGCTACGTAGGGTTGCTTAAGAGATGTGTCTTGATGAGGTGAGGAGTGTCTGTTCGATATGAAGTCCCGATTATCTGTGTACGAGAGGAGCGAGTAGTTTCAGCACTGCTCGTAACCTTAACGCAAAAGCACTTGGATGATTTTGGAACTTTTTGGAAAGAACGATTGCGGGCTTCAACCGCAGAGGCTCGGTTTTGGGACTGAGAAATGAAGAACCGAGTGTATTTATCTAGTGTCAGATATGAAGGATTTGTCATTGAGTATGAACAAATGACTCAAGGCTTAATGCTGATTGAAACTTGTGGACATCGCTCTTGGTTTGACGAAAATCGGCAAATTGTCTATGTTCACTCATTAGCGACGGCTCCGTGGAATCGCCCTACACTACAAAAGCCGGTTAAGTATCGATCAATTGGAAGTACGCTACTGCAATTTGCTCGATTTCGCAGTGAAGAACTGGGATATGGTGGATTAGTGGGACTTCATGCATTACCGGATGCAGACCCTTTTTATCGAAAGATGAATATGAATGATTGTGGTAGAGATGAGGCAAAGGAGAATTTGACTTATTTTGAGTGGTATAGTCGTCGTCCATCCTTGTTAGATGAAGTAGATTTTTAAGTAGCAATAGTATAATTAATGACATAATAGGAGAGAGGTTATGGAATTTAAGATTAGTGAAGAACACGCAAGAGCAATGGCACAAATTGAAGAAGAGGCAAACTGCGACATTGGCGCGGGTTTTGATTGGGGTGCAAATTTAGGAGAGTTTCTTGCCAGCACAAATTGTTATATCGATCATAGGAAATTGTTAGAACTTTTGTCCGAACGACTTGAAGATGTGCTATCACAAGAAGAAATCGAAGAAACTGCCCGTAGTTTCCAAGAGCAATTGAGAGAGCGGGTAGTAAAAAAATATCAGCCTCCTCAATCTGCTTAGAAGCTTATTAAATATGTTAAATTCAAGCTACGAATCCTTAATTCGTGGAAGAAATAGGTAAGATTGAACGATCTAGAGAGCTAGTCTCATAAAACAATTGATAAAAGATATATTTTTTGTCAAGGCTAAAGAGAGGAGAAGGTAATATTGGGAAATATTCTGACTCGACGACGTGCAGGTTTTTGCGATGTTGTTTCAGTCATATTACAATGCTGTGGAGTTAGGGTTAACACAAAAAATTTCGTAGGTTGGGTAGATCGATAGCGAAACTCAACCAAATTTAAACCCAGTTGGGTTTTGTTTCTTAGCCCAATTTACTATCATAATAATAAATTGCATATGACGCGATCGCGCTTTGGCAAAATACTCTTATAGTAAAAATGTCTTGAAAAGCTATGCAAACCTACCAAGAACAGCGATACTACTCGCCCGAAGAATATTTACAACGAGAAGAAACTGCCGAGTACAAGAGTGAGTATATTGACGGTTTAATCATTCCTATGGCGGGTGGAACAACTAATCACAATCAAATAGCACTGAACTTCAGTACTGGATTAAATTTTGCTTTTAAGAGAGAGAATTATCGAATTTTCATGGGTGATGTGCGCTTGTGGATACAGCAAAAGAGAATTTACACTTACCCAGATGTGATGGTAATAGCAGATGCACCGGAATATTTTAATCAGCGCACCGATACAGTAACTAACCCTTCAGTAATTATTGAAGTTTTATCTGATTCAACAAAAGGTTACGATCAAAAAGGAAAATTTGAAGCTTATAGGACTATTCCTTCATTTGTTGAATATATTTTAGTTGACCAAACTCGAATTTATATTGAACAATATTCTAAAACCGCAAAGAAACGATGGTCGCTTTGTGAATATGACGAAGAAGATGAAAGTATAAGTTTCACTTCAATTCCGTTTGAGATTTCCTTAGCAGATGTTTACAACAAGGTGGAATTTCAAGCGTAGATACATTATACAAAGTGGTCGCCATTGGGGTATTTGTGAAGTGCTTTTTGATGTGCTCGCATTTTATTGAAATCAATAAAATAGTCACCACTCTTTGGCTCAATTGCAATATACCAACCATAGTGTTGCTCAATCAATTTAGAACGTACTTGCTCAAAAATTTCTCGACACAGCTGATCTGTTGAGTTAGGGTTGATACAAAAAGTCCCGTAGGTTGGGTAGAGCGATAGCGAAACTTAACCAAACCTAAAAATAGTTGGATTTTGTTTCTTAGCCCAATTTACTATCATAATAATAAATTGCATATTACACGATCGCGCTTTGGCAAAGTATATTTATAGTAAAAATATCTATTCCTACGATCGCATTAACAAAATTTCTCTGACTGTTAGCGAACAAGTAGATGCATTGCCTTTCTTTATCCCAACGTCAGTATTCCCGCTTGATAATTAGCCGTTAACGGTAGAATCTTTAGCCACTCTGAACCCAACAAAACTTCTGTCAGTTTTTCACCTACAAAAACAGGTATTTCATACTCTTGTCCATCTAACAGCACTTTACCAAAATAAATGTCAAAAAGGGTTTCTCCCTGTGCTGTTCGCATTTCTTCCTCACGAATAAAACCCCATTCAAGAGCGTCTATATCCTGTTTGTTAATAGCAATAAAGCCAGTGAAACCAGTATCTAACATAACATCCACAGGCAAATTTAATCCATCAGCAGTAATTAATTCAATTTCAAAAAATAGCTCTCCTTTGTTACCAAATGTCCCCTGCATCATATTCTGCCAGTAGCTCCAACTTCATTTAAGCAAAACATACAGTGGATAGCATTTGGGTACTTTTGGCGTGCTTTCAGGCTTGCTACTTCTTTATCTCGATCTATAAAATAATCTCCACTATCTGGTTCAACAGCTATGTACCAGTCATAGTATTTATCAATCAGTTCGGGACGTACTCTTTCAAAAATTGCCCGACAACGTTTATGAAATACTTCTCGTTCCGCTTTCTGTCTGGCTAGTTCTTCTGGAGATAAAGTCCGTTCTGGGAATAATCTTCCTCGACGACGTGCGGGTTGTTGTGATGTTGGTTCACTCATAATGTTAAATTGATTTTAGAGTACCATTCTAATAGTAACTTAAAAAATCAACAAGACTTCCAATACTGCTCGGAGCGGTTTAACCCTAACCCTAGTTATCATTCTTTTTACCTCTGCATCTACTGTGGTTCATTCCTGCGATCGCAGAGTTAACAAAATCTATCTTACTGTTAACGAACAAGTAGATGCATTACCTTTCTTTATCCCAAAGTCAGTATTCCTGCTTGATAATTAGCCGTTAACGGTAGAATCTTTAGCCACTCTGAACCCAATAAAACTTCTGTCAGTTCTTCACCTGCACAAACAGGAACTTCATATTCTTGTCCATCTAATAGTACTTTGCCTACGTAAATATCAAACCTTGATTCTCCCTTTGCAGGTTGCATTTTTTCTTTACGTAGAAAAGACCAATCAAGGCTATCCAAATCTTGTTTGTTAATTGCTAGAAAGCCTGTGAAACCAGTGTCCAACATGACATCCACAGGCAAATTCAAACCATCTGTAGTAAGCAATTCAATTTCAAAAAATAGTTGTCCTTGTTCACCAAACATACCTTGAATCATATTCTGCCTGTAGCTCCAGTTTCATTTAGGCAGAACATAAAATGAACAGAGTTTGGATGCTTCTGACGAGCTTTCTTGGTAGCAGTTTCTTTATCTTCATCAATGAAATAATCACCGCTATCTGGCTCAACAGCTATGTACCAGCCAGAGTAGTGCTCTATGAGTTCGGAACGTACTCGCTCAAAAATTGACCAGCACCGTTGATAAAATACTTCATCTTCTGCCTTCCGCTTAGCTAGTTCCTCTGGTAGTATGGTAATTTCAGGAAATATTCTTCCTCGACGACGTGCAGGTTTTTGTGATGTTGTTTCACTCATAGTGTTAAATTCATTTTAGAGTAGTATTCTAATACTACTTTAAAAACTTGCAAACCTACCAATAACCAAACTATAAGTGGGGTTGGCGTCCTCGCCCGCCTTACTACGAAGAAAGCTTAAAAAGCCCCCTCTCCCAATGGGAGAGGGGGTTGGGGGTGAGGGCAATTTACACCAAACTACCTACTTGTTTCCTCTCCTCTAAGTTTCTCAACGCTGCTTTTGCTGCTTCCAAATCATAAGAAAAGGGTCGCTTTTGCGGAACATAATCTCGTTCAATAGGTGGCTTGTGACGCAATAAAGCATTCACCAAAACAACAGGTTCCGAACTTAAATTTATTGCTCCATGTAAAACACCTGGTGGAATGACAACTATAACAGGATGGTCTTCACTTAAAGGAATATACTGATACTGCTTGTTAAGCAAACTGACAATGACAAACTTCCCTTTTACTACTAGTAGCTGGTCAGTATGTGTTTTATGAACAAATAAATCATCTATTGTATTGGGTGGAACCTGTACCAGCATAGTTTCATCACTGGCTTGTGCTGTAAAAAACTCCACCATTCCGCCTTTGCTGGATTCCAGTTTGCGGATTTCTATCCCCCGGTATTTACTCATATATCCTAAAAGAGCATCTAAGATTGAAACTTTACCTTCAATCTTAGATGCTCTACATTAAAAAAATGTGACTTTGGCAACAAAAAATGCACAAGATGTGATATGTAATGCTTCCAATGTCAGTGAATGATAGTTTAGAACCCCGACTTCTTCAAGAAGTCAGGGTTCTAGTAACCGAGCGCAATTAATGTAGTCAAGTACTAGGCGAGAGAAACTTTTAAACTACTAGGTTCACCAAGGTTACCTTCTAGCACTACACCACGCTGGTTCATGTGTAAATGCCGCAAAATCTTGTAAATGGCTTCAACTTGGTCGGATGCACCTGCTAATCGTGCTATTTCTTCTACAGAAAGGGCTGCTTTTTCGTTTTGCAGGACTTCCACAACTCGTTTTTGCAATTCAAGAATTGTAGCAGCTGCTTTTTTACCAGCTTCTACCCCTGGTTGATGATAGGCGTTAATGCCAACTAAGCTAGCATAATAACCAACAGCGCGATCGTATAACGCAATCAACGCACCCACTGTACGCGCATTAACTTGAGGAATGGTGATTGTAATCGAATCCCTCTGGTTTTCATGCAGTGCTTGGCGAGTTCCTTGGAGGAAACCAGATAAGTAATCGCCTGCTGTGATTCCGGGTTCTAATTCTGGAGATGAACCTTTGCGGTCTTCCAAAACTTCAATAAACGTAACAAAGAAGTTTGGTACACCGTCACGCAACTGTTGAACATAGGCGTGTTGGTCGGTGGAACCTTTGTTACCATAAACTGCTATACCTTGGTGGACGATATTTCCTTCCAAGTCCTTTTCTTTACCCAAGGATTCCATCACTAGCTGTTGCAAGTAGCGACTGAATAAAAGCAAGCTGTCCTTATAAGGTAGAACAACCATGTCTTTTTCTCCGCGTCCATTGCCAGCAACGTACCAAGACAATGCTAACAATGCAGCTGGATTCTTTTTCAAATCGGGAACTCGGGTAGCATCGTCCATCTCTTTTGCACCCTCTAGCATTGTTTGAATATCAATTCCTTGCAATGCTGCTGGTACAAGCCCTACCGCCGACATTTCAGAAGTTCGTCCTCCTACCCAGTCAAACATGGGGAATCTAGCCAGCCAGTTTTCGGATTTTGCTTGTTCGTCTAGCTTACTCCCTGGCATGGTGATGGCGATCGCATACTGGGTAAAGTCCAAATTTTGTCCGGCGTAAGCTTTTTTGACTTCGAGCATGCCGTTGCGGGGTTCTGGAGTTCCCCCAGATTTGGAAATTACTAGCACCAATGTACTAGCTAGACGATTTCTGACTTGAGTTAAGATGCGGTCAATTCCTGCTGGATCGGCATTATCAATAAAGTGAATTGCCAGTGGTGGGAAGTCTGGGGCTAAGGCTTCTGCAACGAATTCAGGACCTAAGGCAGAACCACCTATGCCAATAGAGATAATATCGGTGAAGCGGGGAGCTTTTGGGGGATGAATTCCACCTGTGTGGATTTTCTCAGCAAAATCCTCGATTTGCTCGATTGTATCTACAATTTCTTGGGTTAGCTCTGGATAAGGGGCTAAATCCGGATTTCTCAGCCAATAATGCCCAACCATCCGGTCTTCATCTGGATTGGCGATCGCACCCTTCTCAAGTTCCGCCATATCCGCAAAAGCTTTTTCAAACTTCGGCTGTAACTTCTCGATGAAGGCATCGTCAAAGCGCATCCGGCTAACATCTAAGTACAAGCCTAATCCTTCATGGAAATACAACCATTGCTGGTATCGCTGCCAAAGTGCCGTAGCGTCCATAGAGAAATCTCAAGTAAAGTGATTTTCACAAACAAGTTTAAGCCAAGGTGCTCTCGTTCCTCGGTCTCTCTTATACAGTTTTAAGTGTTGGCTCAACTTTATAGGCTTAAACATCTGGCATAGGTATGACCCTTAGGAACTTGACAATTTCCCCTTTAACCTCTAATCCTATCAAATAATCATCTACAGTAAAACGGTAAAAAATCCCCTCGCCGTCAATCTGTCGCATCTCTGGCAAACAGTGCAGCATCCCTTTTGTAGCAAATTCAATAAAAACAAAATCATAGACCCGCTGGTACGCCGCAGGTTCTAAACTCTTAAGATCTTTTAAAAAAGACCTCGCATAGCGCACTTCCATTCTCACAAATCATTACTCACTTGTCATTTGTCATTGGTCATTGGTCATTGGTCATTGGTCACTGGTCACTGGTCACTGGTCACTGGTCACTGGTCATGACATTTTATGAAAAAATCAACAGTCGCAACGCTTCTTCATGGGTTAGAGTATCCCAAGGTTGCTGCGATCGCTTGACTTCTTGTATAGCTTTAAACATATAAAAGTCACAATGCATTGCGTGAACCGAACTCCAAAAGCTCTCCAAATCCTCATCAGCTAACTGCTCAATTAAATGATGTATCCTAATCCGCAGTAAATTCATATGTTTCACCCCAACCACAGTCCATTATAGTGTTCCCATAACAATGGCAATGCTTAACAAATTGGGGAGTAGGGAGTAGGGAGTGGGGAATAGGGGGACGAACTGTAACCAAATCTTTGGACAACCATTGACATTCTTTCCGGAATGGGGAACTATAGAGGGGTAGTCTATATCAGTGGAATCGATATGGAGAGTACATCAGAAGTGACGATTAGTATTGGAGATGCATCAAAAGAATTAGGCGTCTCCACAAAGACCTTGAGACGTTGGGCTGACTCAGGAAAGATAAAGAGTGAACGTTCGCCTACAGGTCAAAGAAGGTTTTTTCTGGCTGATATTAAGCGCATTACGCCTAGAGATTTAAAGCAACTAGATGAACGTATAACCATTAACTATGCTCGTGTTTCAAGCCATGACCAGAAAGAAGATTTAGTTCGTCAAGCGCAAGTTTTAGAAGCTTTCAGCAGTGCTAATGGTTGGCAGTTTGAAACCATTCAAGACTTAGGAAGCGGTCTGAACTACCAAAAAAAAGGTCTTCAAAGACTTCTCAAACGCCGGGGTGCAAGGAGATGTAGCCAGATTAGTACTGACTCACAAAGATAGGTTGTTAAGATTTGGTGCTGAGCTTGTATTTGCTATGTGTGAAGAGTTTGAGACTGAAGTGGTCATGATTAATAAAACCAATGAAGAAGTCACATTTGAGCAAGAGTTAGTCCAAGACATGATTGAACTTATTACTGTATTTTCAGCACGTCTTGATGGTTCACGTAGCAAGAAAAACCAGAAATTAATTGATGGTATGACTCAAGTTGTAAATGGAGTGAAGTAAATGCTGTTAGGTTTTAAGACAGAATTGAAATTAAATAACCAACAGCGAACAGAGTTACTAAAACATTGTGGTGTGGCACGTCATGCATGGAACTGGGGATTAGGATTAACCAAGCAAATCCTTGATTGGAACAAAGCAAATCCCACAGAGAAAATCAAGTTTCCGACTGCCATTGACTTACATAAATGGTTAGTCGCATTAGTAAAACCTGAATGCCTTTGGTATTACGAATGTTCTAAGTCTACACCGCAAGAAGCTCTGAGAGCGTTGAGAATTGCCTGGAAGTATTGTTTTGAAAAAAAGAAAGGAGTTCCACAGTTCAAAAAGAAGGGACAGCACGATAATTTTACTTTGGAAGGCGCTGTCAAGATACTTGGAAGCCATAAAATTCAAGTTCCTAAACTTGGAGTCCTAAAAACTTACGAGTGTCTGCCAACGCATTGTCCTCGAAAAAAGAAAAAGTCTCCCAATAAAGTTCCTTCACCTCAATTTCAACCAAAGTCGGTGACAATCAGTCGTGAAGCTGACAAATGGTTTATATCATTCAGATTTGACGTGGAACAAGAAGAATCGACTTCAGACAGTATTGTAGGCGTTGACCTTGGTGTTTTGAACTTGGCAACATTGTCTACAGGAGAGATTATTGAAGGAGCCAAATCCTACAAGCAATACAAAGACAAGTTATCCCGAATGCAATGGTTGAAGCGCCATAAAGTTAAAGGTTCAGCTAACTGGAAAAAAGCGAATGTGCAAGTAGCTAGACTGCATTCCCAAATTGCCAACATCCGAAAAGATACATTACACAAGTTGACTACACTATTAGCTAAAAACCACGGCGTAATAGTTATTGAGGACTTAAATGTGTCTGGCATGATGGCTAACCACAAACTAGCAGCAAGTATTCAAGACATGGGATTCTTTGAGTTTCGTAGACAGTTAACTTACAAGTGCGAGCTATATGGTTCTAAACTTGTAATTGCTGATAGATGGTTTCCTAGTTCTAAGACGTGCTCCAATTGTGGAACAGTTAAAAAAGAACTTTCCTTGAAAGACAGAGTATTCAACTGTGAATGTGGTGTTAGTTTGAATCGAGATTTAAACGCCGCCATCAACCTGAGAAACTATTCGTCCGTTGCTGCTAGTTAGGCAGTGTGAGCCTGTGGACTGGTTGCGTGCCGACACCGCCAGAGTGAAGCAGGAATTAAGCATCAAAGTTCAGCTAGACCAATGACGAAAAATGTCTAGCCTTGGGTAACTTTGGGTAAGTCTTTTATAACGGTAAAATAATCAATCCCCAATCTTCAATCACTTCCTATGGCAGAATACCTAATTTTTCTGACAATTTCCACGTCAATATTTGCTTTGTTCAGTTTGGGACTGAACTTACAGTGGGGTATTACAGGTTTGATTAACTTTGGTCATGTCGCCTTTATGACACTAGGCGCTTACACCACTATACTGTTAACCCTTAAGGGTATCCCCATTATCCTCTCAGCGCTGATTGGATCTTTTGTGGCTGCGCTGTTGGGATTAATCATCGGTTTCTCAACGCTGCGGTTGCGGGAAGATTACCTGGCAATTGTGACTATTGGTGTTGGCGAACTGATTCGATTGGTGGTCAATAACCAGGATTTACCTGTGGGCGACCAATGGAGACCGGGTGCTTTTGGCGTACAAAGTTATCCCATTCCTCTAGCAACTCTTGCACCCAACCTATTTATCAAACTTTTGATGATTGCGCTGTTAACCCTGCTCGCTGCTATCAGTTTATGGCAGTTATGGCGCTGGATTCGCGCTTCTCAAATTACACATCCCGATTCAAATCAAAGAACAGTTAAAAAACCAGAATTCATCTCGCGTCTCATCATAGGAATTTTCTTATTACTGTTAATAGTATCCATTTATATTTCTGGTGTTATAAAATTGTATGATTACGACCCAAAAGCAGGTCTGATGCTGCTATCACTTATAGTTTTAGCTGTTGTATTCTGGCGGTTGGAAATTTTAGTGCGATCGCCTTGGGGTCGCATCCTCAAAGCCATCCGCGAAGATGAAGAGATTCCCAAAGCACTGGGAAAAAACGTTTTCTGGTATAAAGTCCAATCCCTCATGTTAGGAGGTGCGATCGCAGGAATTTCCGGTGCTTTTATTGCATGGCAACTTGCTGCAATTTACCCCAATAATTTTGAACCGCAAGAAACTTTTAACGCGTGGATTATGGTTATTCTTGGCGGTTCTGGTAATAATCTTGGCACCATCCTTGGCGCGGTCATTTACTTTATTTACTATGAAGGTACGCGCAATTTAGATAGAATTATCCCCCTAAATTCAGACCAATTGAGTGCGCTTCGTATCATGATTATCGGTCTACTTTTGATGGTACTGATGATTTGGCGTCCTCAAGGTATCTTAGGGAAAAAGGAGGAACTTACCCTTGGTAAATAAAGAGCCATCCCAAATTTCATTACTATCAGCCACTGGGCTTTGTAAAAGTTTTGGCGGTATTCGAGCAGTCGATAATGCGGAAATTCACGTAGCCACTGGTGGTATCACTGGCTTAATTGGTCCTAACGGTGCTGGCAAAACAACTTTATTTAACTTACTCTCAAACTTTATCCGCCCAGATAAAGGACGGGTGATTTTTGATGGAGAACCCATTCACCACTTGCAGCCATATCAAATTGCCTGTGCTGGTATGGTACGAACTTTTCAGGTAGCCAGAACACTGTCGCGATTGTCAGTGCTGGAAAATATGCTATTAGCAGCGCAAAAACAAACGGGCGAAAATTTCTGGCAAGTGCAATTCCAACAACACAAAATTGCTCAAGAACAAAATGTTCTCAAAGAAAGAGCTATGCTTCTTTTAGAATCTGTGGGGTTGGCACAAAAAGCACAGAACTACGCAGGGAGTTTGTCTGGAGGACAGCGCAAGCTGCTAGAAATGGGAAGAGCACTGATGACCAATCCCAAGTTAATTTTGCTAGATGAACCAGCCGCCGGAGTCAATCCTAGATTGATTGATGAAATTTGCGATCGCATCCATTCTTGGAACGAGGCGGGCATGACATTTCTCATTATTGAGCATAACATGGATGTCATCATGTCCTTGTGCGATCGGGTTTGGGTGCTTGCAGAAGGGAAAAATCTCGCTGATGGCACACCAGAGGAAATTCAAAACAATTCAAAAGTTTTAGAAGCTTACTTGGGCAAATCGGCTTAAAAGAAATTTTGGATTTTGGATTTTGGATTTTGGATTTTGGATTGGAAGACCAGCAAAATTGCAATTCCAAAAACCTGATTTCTTTGTAGAGACTAGTTATGCTCAGTCTCTACAATATTTGTGCTATTGACTGCTAAACGCATTAATGTTACAGCGACAAGCATGAACTTCAAGCTTACTCAACACGCGCCAAGTTCGTGATTCAATTATGCCATTACTAACCAAATAATGCTCTGCTTGAAATGCCCGAACTGCGTTCTCAGTTTTCACCTCAAAAACACCATCGACAGTTCCATAATAATAGCCACCTGCTTTGAGTGCTTCTTGAACTGCTTTCACTATACGTCCATGACTGCCGACATTGAGTTCTGGTAAGCTATCAGCTCCTTTATACAGATAATTCCACGTTTGTTCTCCTACAATTCCATCCACAGTTAAAAAAGCAAGACACTGCAAATACTTCACAGCATTTTGAGTTTGTCGGTCAAAGTAGCCTGTTGTGGAAACTGACATGGGATAAGCTGATACAGTGTCCAATGGAACGAGTCTTTGGTTCAAAGCTTTCTGCATTTTTTTAACAATTTGACCGAAGGCACCAAACTGTAAAGTGGGTTGCTGAGTAGGGTACTGAATGATAGCAGGCATAAGTAGAAGGTTTTTTATGTGAAGGAGATTTTTTAAGACTTATAAAACAGACTTCAGAGTTCCCTACAAGCAACACAGATAGAAAAGAGTACCTTCGAGGGTGATTTTTTTCAGGTTCAGTCGTGCTAACCAGTGACCAGTGACCAGTGACCAATGACAAAAATGTTACCTATTGACATTGCCATTGAAAGAAAATTTAACTAAGATTATCCAAAATTTTCGAGGCACTACCAAATTCACAGGTTATGATTTCTCATAAAGCTTCAAAAATTATTCTCATTGTTTCCATCCTTTGGAGTTCCACTTCATTGACTCAGGTAGAAGCTAGCCCCAAACAGATAGATTCACCTCCTGAATTTGGGTGTCGTTCTACAACAACAGATACTCCTCTGTTTACACAGCGCACAACAACATCACAGCAAATTGGCACCGTTTATAAAGGCGGTCGAGTCTTGCTACAAGAATCCCCTCGAAAAGGTCTTCAACTTATTGCAGTCTTGGAACCAGAATCAGAAAAATACGGATATATCCAAACAAAAGTACTGGATTTTTGTGATTCATCCAAAGACCCTGGTAATAGGAAGCAACCTATTGCCATATCTTGCAGGAGAATCAGAGGGATAGAAAACGAACAATATGAAGTTTATCCTGAACCTGATAAGAACTATACACCAATTGCAACTGTTAGAAGCGGACAAATGGTAATGGTGAGATTAAGACAAGATGGCAGTGTTAGTTCTTATAGGAATAGAGATTTAATCTGGATAGAAATTGACCTTTACAAAACTCCAATGCCAGCAAGATATGATTTTCCTGAAGGAGAGACGGGATGGATAGAGAATCAAGACCAAATTGGTTATTGCTACCAGTGAGCAGTGACCAGTAACCAGTGAGCAGTGACCAGTAACCAGCGATCAGTGACCAGCGATCGGTCAGCAACTAAAAAGCCCCCTCGCCCAGTGGGAGAGGGGGTTGGGGGTTGACTGCTGTTCACTAAAAACTCTGCATATCTGGGCAAATCCTGTAGAATTGCTGAGATATTCTGTGATACTGTATTCGTGGTGGCTAAACACATCCGACAGTAACGCCTAGTTAACCATGAAGGTTAAAAAGCTCGTTCTGGGGCTTGTGAACCACTCAAAACAAATCAATATACACTTTAAGTCTCGTACCTACTTTAACGGTATCTCTAACTGGGAATTAGTGGTCAAGGAACCTGAGCCACGGGGCAAGGGAACCAAGCTCTAATGCGCTTCTAATTGAGCAAACTTATACCGTGGAGTTGGACTTGCCCATATTTACGGATTTATTCCTAGATATGCGTAGGTTTTTAGAAGCGGTGAGGGTCATGAAACCTCAACTGACAGACGCCTTATTACCTTTGTGTATTAACCCCAAAGCCGATTGAGCTGAAGGAAATGCAGAAATAGCCGTTTGGACTGATAACTGATTCACTGTTACAGGCTGAGTCTCATGAGTTGAATGAGTAATCACTAATGGTTGAGTCCTTTCCCGTGTAGCAGTCACTCCCTCTTTACTTTCAGGAGCAACGGGTGATGCAGCTTGTCTGTCATAGATGACTGTGGTCGCTTCACTAGGCGCTTTTGTTGGAGTCTGGCTTTCTTCATCTAGAAACCAACCCAATCTAGAAAGCATTGGATTAGCTGGTGAAAGTTGAAGAGCTTTAATTTGAGAATCTTTCTCTGTTATCAGATGTTGGAGGTTGACCACCGTTTTCTCCAACTCGGAAGATTGACGTACTGAGTGTTGCAATCCCACCATTAATGCACCCGCGAGTCCCAACCCTAAACTAAATGCTGCTCCTACTCCAGGAGAAACAACATCCTTCAGTTCACCATAGTAAATTTCTTGACCCTCTACTTGGATTTTGACTGGTTTTGACCCTTGTATAGCTAAAAGCAACAAAAATGACGCAAAGAGCGTACCAGATATGACAATGGTAGGCAGTATGATTTTTTTGAGCATAGAAAAACCTGCTGGTATCCTGTTTGACTACTACTTAGGTCACCGAACAACTGCACCCTTTAAAAACTTTAACCTTCTGCTGCACTTAAAAACTAGAATTTTTTGAATGCAGCAAATACATTGATATGTGGTTTCTACTGAGCTTCTCAATCCATAGTTTGTCAATTTAAGTGACAATCTGTTTGTGTATTTTTGATGAATTACACAAAGAATTTGTAAATTTTTATAGAGTGATGTGTAAAGACGCGCCATGGCGCGTCTCTACATTGTCATTCAGATAATTCTGATAAGGGTTTTGGTCTTATCTGAACCGTATTGTTCCATACGTAAGTATGGAAGGGTCTACTTTATTATTCTTCTACAAAACGGCGGTAAACTTCATTCTCTCTTTGCATTAACTGGTGACCAACTAATTCCCTGCGTAAAGTGGCGCAGTCAGGATGGTAGTGCTGAAGAATTTGATTCATAGTCTTTTCGGAGTAATTCACTCCTATCTCAAATTTGCTTGCCAACCACTTTAAAATGACTAAGCGTTTTTTACGACTTGTGGGAATTTCTTTGAGGCGATCGCCTTCTATATATATGCTAAGAACTTTGCTTTCCCATGCTTCGGTATCCACATCTTCAACAAGAGAGGCTATTGTCTCTGGCTTAGCAATCTCCTTGCCAATATTTTGCAAGGCTTGATTGTTCAACTGATACAAATGAGCATTTCCCTCCGGACGCATTGTCACTAAGTTGAGCTCTTTCAGTTTTGCAAGATGATGTGACACGGTTGGCTCCTTCAGTTGTAGGAGCACCGCCAATTCTTCAACACTACACTCTTGATTCGCGAGGATACCCAAAATTTTGAGTCGGCTTTCATCTGCCAACGCCTTCAAAAAGCGCAGCAGAATTTGAAACTGCTCATTGTTCATCTTTTGTTATACTGTTATTAGACGCAAATCTAATTAGTTTTTCATCAAAGTAAAGGTGCTGTTTTCCTTTGACTCAGCACAAAGCTTGTCTTAAGGATTTTTGAGTTAAGTTAATTCTGTTACGAATTACTAAGAATATTTAGTTTTCTTAAGTAGTTCTTTACATTTCGCCACGAATTATCGAGCGGTCACTGGTCGTTGGTCACTGTACAGGACGCACAATCGCAGGTGTTGTGGGTCGATCTGGCTTAAAGATAGCAGCAAGTGCTTGTTCTAAAGTTTCTGCCATCACTATTCGGTTGTTATAAGCGACAATCACTCTAACAAACGTTGGCAAACTATTTTGTTCTGCCTCTAAATATAGAGGCTCAACGTAAAGCAAAGATTGCTCAATGGGAATCACCAATAAATTTCCTTGAATTGCCCTTGAACCCTCACGGTTCCATAGGGAAATTTGCTGAGAAATGACGGGGTCTTGATTGATCAAAGCTTCAATTTGTTCGATTCCGTAAACTAACTGCTGCTTGGGAAATTCGTAAAGCAATAACTTGCCATATTCCTTCCCATCTGAACGCGCCGCCAACCAAGCAATCAGATTTGCCCTTTGTGTGGGTTTGAAGGGTAGCAGTAAGATAAATTCTTCTGATTCTGCTTGCGGCAGTGCTGTAATGAGATAGTAAGGTTCTACCTGTTGCGGTTTGCTACCGTAAATTTCGTTGGGAATTTGCCACAGGTCTTCTCGATTGTAGAATACTTGGGGATCGGTCATGTGATAAGTTAGCAATCGTTCTGATTGAGTGTTGAAAAGGTCAACAGGATAGCGGATGTGATTGCGAAGGGTTATCGGCATTGCATCTAACGGTTTTAATAAGCCAGGGAAGATGGCTTTGAAAGCGTTGATAATTGGGTCTGTTGGATCGGCCACAAAAAAGTTAACAGAACCGTTGTAGGCATCAATAACGACTTTGACCGAATTGCGAATGTAATTAAATTGATTTTTCCCCGGATCGGAATAAGGGTAGCGATCGCTTATTGTATAAGCATCCAAAATCCAGTACAGATCGGTTTCTTTGCCTTTGCTAGTTGTTCCTCCCCCATCAGCCGCAACTAGATAAGGGTCTCTGTCATAACGTAAAAAAGGAGCAATGGCTTGTACGCGTTTTTTGATGTTACGGCGAAACAATAGCTTTGTTTGCGGGGTAAAATTATTCGTCAGCAGCATCTGCCAATCTTTCAAATATTCGGCAAATAGCAAGCGTTGCCACATTTGACTGATTCCAATACCTCCACGTCCATCATAAACGTTGTACACATTATCATTACCACTGGGATAGTCTAACTCTTGAGTTCTTGTCCCAGTCATCACATAAGTGTCAGTAATTTCACCATAATAAATGCGCGGTTGTCCGACCGGAAGGCTAGCCCGAATTGATTCACTCGATATCTGTAACGAACCTTGGTTCCCTGTTTCATCAACCCCAATATCTTTGACGTAGTAATAAGGCAATCCACCTGCACTGACAAGATTCACAGGACTGAGTGTAAAACCATAGCCATGAGTGTAGATGAGATGTTTGTTTACCCAGGTTTGTGCTTGTTGGGGAACATTGCTATAATCTAGTTCCCTCGCTGCTATGATTGTCTGTTGCTTTTCAGTTGTCGTATCTCGCTTGAGAGTGTAGCGGTCAATATCAGCACCAGGAAACTTGTAGTAAGGTCGGATTTGTTGCAACTGGCGGTTACTCTCTAAAAGAGGACGCGTATCCCAAAGACGAATATTGCGAATTGTGAGATTGTTTTCTTGCAAATCAGTCGTTGTGAGTTGACCTCGCGGATCGAAAGTTTTTGCTTCTACAGTGTTTAAATTAAATCCTTCTCGCGTCAGGGCTATAGTACGCTCAATATAGGGACGTTCGCGGATTAGCTCATTTGGTTGAACTGCCAACCGTTGTATGGCTGATGGCAAAATTTCTCCAGAAATTGCTACCACAAGAACATACAATCCTAACGCGTAGATGAGATGAATCGGGTAGGGAATAGGATTGAAATGCGCTTTTGTTGTCTTTGACAAAACGATCGCTCGTATCATAAAATAAACTGCGATCGCAACTGCCAAAAGACTTAACCCCGTATTTATCGGCAACAGTACCTTAACATCAGTGTAGCTTGCCCCGTAGTTGACACCACGAGTCGAATACAAAAGCTTGTACCGCTCCAACCAGTAATATAAAGCAATCCCGAACATAAACAAGCTACTTAAAGCATTTAAATGGAGTCGTTGCGATACAGAAAACCCACGAAACTGACCTTCACTGAGGCTATTTCCCGAACAAAGGTAAGTTAAAGCAACTGCAGCTAAGCTAAAAAGAAACAATCCCAAAAGCCAAAAGACTAACAGTTCCCAAATAGGAAGCGAGAATACATAAAAACTAATATCCTGCTGAAATAACGGTTCGACACGGTTAAAACGGACGAGATGAAAAGACAGTAAAACCTTATCCCACTGTCCCGATAAAAGGAACCCTAATAATAAACTTATAAGTACAGCAATTGCTCTTAACCAAAACTCGTTATGCCATAGAACTGCAATTGTTAAAACGAGCAGCAATCCCAATTGTATAGGTGGAACAGATAATTGCTGGATACTAAATTGCTGTGCTATCTGCTTTAACCAAGGTGACAATTGCAGGGGAGTACTGGGCAATTTAATATGTGGTTGCCAAAAATCCAAAACCCTTTGACTGTAAAAAATCAGTATCGACCCTACTACCACGCTCAAGATTATAACCAGTGGCAATAAAAAGCGTAGGGGGAGAGTGGAAGCGGGGGAGAGAGGGGGAGGGGAGGAAGAGGAGAAAGTTTTTACAATGACTCCCGGTTTTTCATGAGAATATTTTAGACGAGAGGCTACGGTTAAATTGCCAAGTAAAAAACTAATTGAAGAGAAGAAAGCGATCGCCCACAAACCGAGTTGAGTTGCCAAACGCACCCAAAATTCTCTGAAATATCTAACCTCACCAAACCACAAAATTTCTGCTGTTAAATGGCATACTAAATCAAAACACAGCCACAATCCCAACAGAAAAACAATCGGTTTAAAAATATGATTCATATGATTTTGGTTAGTGGTTAGTGGTTAGTGGTTAGTAGTTAGCGGTTTTACGATCATTATCACAACTATCAACTATCAACTATCAACTAACCACTATCAACTATCAACTAACAACTTTTAGCTAAACAATTCTTCTACATCCAAATTAAACAGCATTTGCAAAGTTTGCATACAGCGTCGTCTTGCCTCAACATCTTGTTGTGCTCGTAACTGTACCATTGGATCGTGTAAAATTTTGTTAACAATACCTCGCGTTAAAGCTTCAATCACCTCTTGATGTTTCTCAGCGAATTCTGAACCCAATCTCGATAAAGCTTTCTCTAACTCTTGTTCGCGAATAGTCTCTATTTTATCACGCAAACAACTGATAGTTGTTACTGTTTCGAGTGATCGCCACCAAACATCAAAAGCTTCTGCTTCTTGTTCCAACAATCCCTCCGCTTCTTGAGCCATTCTGCGGCGACTTTCTTGGTTTTGTGCTACAACTGCCTTTAAATCATCCACATTAAACGCCTGTACGTTTGTCATTTCATTGACATTTGCATGGACATTGCGAGGTACAGAAATATCAATCAGCATCAAACAACGATTAGGTTCTAAAACCATTTCTAACTTAGCACGGTCAAGAATGGGTTCCGTTGCTGATGTACTTGTAAACACCAAATCGCATTCGGAAATGACTGCAGTCATTTCCGTAAGCAAGCAAGTTCTGATAGATTCTTCAGGGAACTGCTTTGCCAATTCCTCAGCACGTCCGAGAGAGCGATTTAAAATACAAATTCTATCAGTCCCTTTAGATATTAAGTGTTGTACCAGCAACCGTGACATTTTACCAGCGCCAAGAATTGCCACTTGACAAGCTGCTAAGTTGTCCAACTTCATTTGTGCCAATTCAACAGCAGCCGAACTAATTGAAACTGCGCCCGTACCAATACTCGTTTCGCTACGAACTCGCTTACCTGCGGTAAGGGCTTGTTTGAATAATCGATTCAAAATTGTTTTAATACTCTGATATTGCTGTCCTAGTTTGTGAGTATTCTTCACCTGAGCCAGAATTTGACCTTCTCCAAGAACGAGGCTATCCAATCCAGCCGCAACACGCAGTATATGCATCACAGCATCTTGATGCAGCAAGACAAACAAATGTTGACGCAAAGAAGGTACCAGCAATTTGCTATGTTCGGAGAGAAATTGAGTCACCTCACGAATACCCTGTTCTGTTTCTTGGGTAACGATATAGATTTCCAGACGATTACAAGTGCTTAGTATTGCGACTTCTTCAATATGGGGATAGTTTAGCAACTGCCCGGTTGCGCTTTCAATTTGTGGTTCTGGAATACTCAACTTTTCCCGAACTTCAACAGGGGCTGTTTTATGGCTTAACCCCACTACTGCTATATGCATAGTTGTCATTTTTTATGTGCTTTTTGTTATGTTTGATAGTGGTTAGTGGTTAGTGGTTAGTAGTTAATAGAATTTTCTACTAACCACTAACCACTAACGACTAACCATTAGCTAATAACTATCTCAATTGCAAAGTTTTTGGCTCGTCAAACAAATGGATTGTATCGACAAACCGGGCGGTGCGGGACTGGCTGGAAATAACCAAGCTTTGAGTTCTAGCGCCACCGTGGAAGAAGCGAACACCATCCATGAGGGTTCCTGGGGTAATACCGCAAGCAGCAAACAGCACGGTTTGACCAGAAGCCAATTCATCAGCATTGTAAGAGCGATCTGGGTCTGTAATACCCATTTCCTTGAGTCGTGCAATGTTACCTTCTCTGCTTTCTCCAATCAAACCAGTTTTTACGACTTCTGGATCGTAAATCAGTTGTCCTTGGAAATGCCCACCCAAACAACGTAACGCAGCTGCGGAAATAACACCTTCAGGCGCAGCACCAATACCCATGAGTGCATGAATGTTAGTACCAGCGAAGGCGCAGGAAATGGCTGCAGAAACGTCCCCATCGCTAATTAGCCTTACTCTAGACCCTGCTTGACGGATTTCTTCAATGAGTTCCTTGTGGCGGGGACGATCCATCACTACCACTACCAATTCCTCTATGGAACGCTCTAGGCACTCGGATAGAATTTTGAGGTTCTGAGTGGCAGACTTGTTAATATCAACATGACCGCGAGCTTGAGGTGGCGCTGCTAACTTCTTCATATAGAAGTCAGGTGCAGCAAATAAACCGCCTTTTTCAGAAATTGCCAACACTGCCATTGAGCCGTTTTGACCGTAAGCAACTAGGTTAGTGCCTTCGCAGGGGTCAACAGCAATGTCAATTTCAATTAATTCATCGGGGTTGCAAAAATCTTTAGCATCCTCACGAGTACAGATACCAACTTCTTCACCAATGTAAAGCATGGGAGCTTCATCGCGTTCGCCTTCACCAATCACGATGCGACCGCGCATATAAATCTTATTCATCCGTTCCCGCATAGCTTCTACAGCCACTTGGTCAGCAGTGTTCTTCTCACCTTTCCCCATCCAACGGGAGGAGGCAATGGCGGCTTGCTCAACAACCTCAATAATTTCTAACCCAAGTGTATTTTCCACAAACTCTGCCCTCTCAATTGCTTGGTATTACGTTGTTCTGTGAAACCTATTTCAGATTTCAAGTCTACCAAACGGCGGATACCTGTGGAAAATAGTATCAACTTACGTCTATGTTAAGTTTTGCGTCTAAGGAAGAGTTAGTGGTTAGTGGTTAGTGGTTAGTTGTATTTTTTATATGTTAAATTCTTAAATTTTCTAAGTACTATTATTTAGTAACCTTAAGATTTATCATCAGTTATAAACTGATATTATGTAGTGCAATTGAAGCCAATCCATGCATTATATTAAAGCTAAATCTTTTATAGTTAATGTAATATTTTTAACTGTTCACTGTTCGCTGTTCACTGGTCACTGGTCACTGGTCACTGGTCACTGGTGGTACCATACATAAAAAACAGTTAAATAACGAAAATGGTAAATTTTATTAATTCTCTCTTAGGTCGCCATCCAGAATCCATTAAAGCCAATGTAGAAATATATACCTGGCAAACCTGTCCGTATTGTATCCGTGCCAAATTGCTTTTGTGGTGGAAAGGTGTAAACTTCAGCGAATACAAAATTGATGGAGATGAAACCGCTAGAGCAAAAATGGCAGAACGTTCTAACGGACGCCGCACAGTACCACAAATTTTTATTAACAACCAACACGTTGGTGGTTGTGATGACGTTCATGAATTGGATACTAGGGGACAATTGGATATTCTGCTCGCTCAATCGGTGACATCATAAGACAAAGAAATTTTGATAATCTATGATATACGTATAATTACAGACGTGTATACAGGTGAGTACCAGAGAAGAAAAATTATGCAAGTAAAAGTCTTAAAAATTGCAGTCTTCGTCGCAGCAGCGCTTTTGATACCAGCCTGTGCTGAAGATCCTTCTCAAATTTTCACTGGAACACAGCAGGCAATTAAACAAGACACCCAATCTAATTCCACTTCCAAGTTGGCTGTTGCTAAAGCAGAATTTGGCGTTGTCAAGGTCAACCCGCAGGATTACAAAGTTTCTTTCACGCCTACTAACAAAGTGCCATTAAAAAATGAAACTGCTTATGGATGGCGCATTCAACTGAAGGGCTATGAAGGTCAAGTGACGTGGCGTGAGGTTTATCGATTGCCAAAAGCAGCACAAACTTGGGGGGGGACTCCTGCAAGATCTGAATTTTCAGTATCAGAAGACAAAACACAAGCAACAACACAACGTACCGTCTATACAAAAGACGGTGTTATTGGAAATACGTGGACTGTGTCACCGGGCGATCCTCCTGGAAAGCACACTATAGAAGTTTTTGTCAATAATCGCCAAGTAGGAAAGTTTGAGTTTAATTTGGTTAATGGTTAGCAGTGACCAGTGACCAGTGACCAGTGACCAGTGAGTAGTTAGTAGAACAATTAACCACTCACTAACTACTATTCACTATCCACTAACTCCTAACCAAAATGTTAATTAAACATTTAGATTATCTGGCACATCAAAAATGGATGAGTCGCGCTCTAGACCTTGCACAGGTAGCAGGTGATGCAGATGAAATCCCAGTAGGTGCTGTTATTATTAATTCATCAGGAAATTTAATTGCAGAAGGTGAGAACAGAAAGGAGCGTGACAAAGACCCGACAGCTCATGCAGAAATTGTTGCTATTAGGGAAGCATCCCAAAAGTTACAAACTTGGCGTCTTAACCAATGTACTCTGTACGTGACTTTAGAACCTTGTCCTATGTGTGCCGGTGCGATCGTGCAGGCGCGTGTGGGTCTTTTAGTTTACGGAGTTGACGATCCAAAAACTGGGGCAATTCGTACTGTTAGTAACATACCCGATAGTGCTGCTTCCAATCACCGACTGCGCGTTATTGGAGGTGTTCTAGAATCTAGTTGTCGTCAACAATTGCAAGCTTGGTTTGCTAATCGGCGACAAGTTTCTAACTAAAGGACAGAGGCGAAACTGTCCAATTGGTACTACTAAAGTCACGAAAGAAAATCTACGGTGTATCTAATAAGAGTTTTGAGCGCATTTTACCTAACAGTTAGCAGCCACCGTCATGATTGAGCAACAGTCTTCCTGCGATTCATCCCGTAATATAGCTACTATGCCAGCAAACCCTAATGTGGCTCATTCTACTACCTCTCGGGTTTGTCATTGGCTAAGCCCACTCATGTATTTACTAGGACGGCATTTTCTCATCCCACTTTTCTTTGGACGGATTAAAATTACCGGACAAGAAAATCTTCCTAAAACAGGTCCTGTTATCCTTGCTCCTACCCATCGGGCGCGGTGGGATGCTCTACTTATACCTTATGTCGCAGGTCGTTGCGTCACAGGTCGAGATTTACGCTTCATGGTCACCATTACGGAGTGCCAAGGTCTCCAGGGTTGGTTTGTTCGCCGTATGGGCGGTTTTCCTGTCGATCCTCAACGTCCATCAATCTCTACTCTACGTCATGGAGTAGAGCTTCTTCGAGATGGAGAAGCTCTAGTGATTTTTCCAGAAGGCGGTATCTTCCGCGATGAGAAGGTTCACTCCCTAAAGCCAGGGATTTCTCGTTTGGCTTTAAGTGCTGAATCTAGCGATAAGCCGGGTACGGCTTGCGCCAAAGGCGATAAGCTGGGTACAGCTTGCGCTAAGAGCGAACGCGGTCTTGGTGTCAAAATTGTACCTATAACCATCCAATATAGCCAACCTTATCCAACTTGGGGTACAGATGCGACTGTTCGCATTGGTTGTCCGATAGAAGTAGCAAATTATACGAAAGAATCAGTCAAACAAGAAGCCAAACGCCTCACAACGGATTTAACAAAGGCACTTCAAAAACTAAACCATCATGAAGCAGAACTTACCCAACACGCATTTGCGGAAATTGCTAATGGCTAATGGCTGATAGAAGACTGGTAAATGGTAGTACTGGTACGAGGGGAACTTGATTTTATTGTTTTTTAGTCTAAATCAGAGAGACTTAAGATATAGCTTTACTTTGTGAAAGTACAAAACAGAGTTAAGATACCCGAAGTTTCAATAAGTATTTTATTGAGTTAGTACTCCACTTTACCCCATGAAATTTTTTCTCAATGTTCCTTTAATTCGCCTCACTTCTCTAGCGGGGGTGCTAGCTTTTTGCCTGCTATCACCCGTTGCTGCTCAAGTAGAACTTCCAGGGAGATCCAACCAAGTCCAGCCAATCGATCCCAACGATCCCAATAACCTTCGTCCAACAGGGCAAAATAACAGCTTATTAAGCATTGACGGAGGAAAGCGTTTGATGACGGAGGCAAGTAATGCCGTCTCTTCTCAAAACTACGACGCAGCAGCGAAGAAACTCCAAGAAGCCAGAATCGTTTTTAATCAGCTATCCAATTTTTATCAGGATTTGAACTCTAGCTTCTCAGGAATTGACAACAGAGTTGCTGACGCTCAGCGCAAAAAGGCACTGGAAACAGCTCAAATGCGAGATGAAGCAACCTACCAGCTTGCACTCGTACATAGAGCACAAAATAAACCGGAGTTAGCTGTACCGTTACTGATTCAAATCGTTAAAAGTCAAAACCCCACACGAGATTTAGGCAAAAAAGCTTATCAACAGTTATTAGAGTTGGGTTTTGTGGATACTCCAGCGCAAGGTGGTGGTGCAACCTCTTCTACCTCTTCCCCAGCCAAAAAATAATCGAATTCCCACCACGGATGTTGTAGCGGATCTAGCAGATAAGTTCTTCAAGGTCTATCCCGGACAACTTATCTGTTATATCGGTTTGTCGTGCTTATTAAACTATATTTTGATTAAAGTTTTATCATACTAAATAAAGTAAGGTTCTCAGGTATTGCGATGATTAGTCCGCAGCAAGTTGAGGAAATGATTAAGGCTGAACTGCCAGATGCCGTAGTTCAAGTGCAAGACTTGACTGGAGGCGGTGACCATTATCAAGTCACAGTCGTGTCATCGCAGTTTGCAGGTAAGGGACTGGTGCAACAACACCAGTTAGTTTACAGTGCAGTACGACAGGCTATGTCTACTGAAGCTATCCACGCCCTAGCACTCAAAACCTATACTCCGGATAGTTGGCAAAATAGTCATTAGTCATTTGTCATTTGTCATTTGTCATTTGTGTTTGGGACAAAGGACAAATGACGAAGGACAAAGGACAACACCATTAGTTAACCCCAATATTTAGGATAAGTACAAAGACAATGACTCCAGAACTCAAAGAGCGACTTGATAATTTATTAGAGCAGAACAAAATTTTGGTGTTCATGAAAGGAACCAAACTCATGCCCATGTGTGGCTTCTCCAACAATGTTGTTCAAATACTGAATACATTAGGTGTTCCTTTTGAAACAATTAATGTACTTGACGATGGCGATATTCGCCAAGGTATTAAGGAATACTCTAATTGGCCTACAATTCCTCAGGTTTATATTAATGGTGAGTTTGTGGGTGGTTCGGACATCTTACTTGAACTCTACCAAAAAGGCGAGTTGCAGCAAATGGTAGAAGTCGCATTGGCATCTTGACCTCTCCCCCGTCTGAAGAAGGGGGATTCTAAGCAGTCGTTGCTACGGGGACTAAAAGTCTCCCATAGCAACTTCTTTTTCTATAACTGTTTTTCAGATTCCTGAACAAGTCATAGCGCTTTGGAAGGGTCAAAACTTCCCTAACTATCTTGACTAGGCTGAAACCTAGCTGTATAGCTACTTTTTTTAAAATATTGGCGGCTGCTTGAGCATCTGCATTGACAATTGCGCCATTTGCCGTTTTATAAATGCGTCCATTTCTAATGCCCGACGGCTTCCATTCCTTGGGTTTTTCACCATACTTTGGCAGCACGTCATTATCCAAAAATGAACTCTTAGAAGTGTAAGATTCCTCAGTTTCATGGAACTGTATTCCATTCTCCTCACAAAGTTGTTGAATTCGCTCTTTCAGTTTAGCTGTTGGTATTTGAACGTGGTTCTGGTTGTTGCGTTTTCCCATGTCAGAACCATCTTTGTGTCTAGTATTCCAACCAAATACAACATTGCCTATTTTGTAGTTCAAGCAGTAATTTATAATAAATCTGGCTGCCTTATTCACAGCGTCTCGCATTTGACAGTTACGTTTTTCTGTTATCCGGGCTAACTCGTCATTCCAAAAACCTTGAGGTTTTCCCTCTTTAATAGTTGCGACTTGTTTGTTGTACCACTGATTACTTGCCTTGATCTTGTGGACATCAATAATAAAACTTTTTCCTTCTGTGGTTACACAGGTTAACCAATTTCTAGCTGTGCCGGGGTCGATTCCAATTGCACTTTTACAATCTAAGTCTAAACTGCAAATTGCTCCATCATTTCCTGACTGGTAAACGTATTCTGCATACCAATTATTATTTCTCGGCAGTATTCGGACTTCTACTAACTGTGATGGATTAAAGCCAATTGCACCGTTAATCCAAATTTCCTTAAGTCCCAATTCATCTTTAACAAATGCATTTAACTCCCTAGAAATTGGTATGCGACACATCCCTGTTTCAATATCCAAAGTCACAGCTTGCACTGGATATGTAAACCCTGAAAGACCTCCTGATTTCCGATAAGTTGGCATTGATGGCTTACTGACTTCGCCCTTAGCCCAACTACTTAACAGTCCGTTATAACTTACGTATTGTTCGGCAACAGATTTTAAGGTTTGTTGAGCGCACTGTCCACCTAGTTGTTGATAGTGGGGATTATCTTTCATGAGAGCGCAAAGAGTTGCGTATCCTGCATCTTTTACCGTTTTGATTTTCAGACTAGTACGATAAAAGTCGTCTTTGTCGAAGAACTCAACTCTTGGGCATTCAGCATAATGTCTCTGACGTATCTCATAGTGAGCACTGTTTATTAAACTGTTTGCCGCATGACCTTGATGAACCAAGAAAGCCATGACTTCCTCGGATACGTTTAATCTCACTTGAATTGTTTTGTACAACTTTTATCACCTCCTAATTATAAGCTAGCATAAATGCAAAGACATTGTATCTGCATTTATGAAAAATAATTCATTGCAAATTAGGCTCTCAGACAGACGAAAACATAAACTTCTTTTATATGCTGCTCAAAAAGACAAGACTGTTACTGCTTTGATTGAGGAGTGGATTGATAGTCTTGTTCTTTCCCAGGGAAGAGACACTGCGGACTAAAGTCCTGCGAGTCGCGTTTCATCCTCCCCTTAAAAGTGGGAGGCTCTTACGCTCCCGTTCTGTTTTGGTAGTTGGGAATAGGGATTAGGCGTAGGTAGAGCTAAAGCCCACCAATTGGGGACAAGGGAGATGAAGATCGAATATATTATGTACTTATCTCCTTAATCCTCAATCCAAAATCTAAAATCCCCTCAGCCGATTTTCAAAACCAAAGTTTGCTGAGGGGATAGATTTATCTAAAAAATTATCTCCAAAATTTTTATTGACTGTGACGTGGTAATAAAGCAGATAATATGCTATAATTATCTGCGGTGATTTGATATTACTACTAATACCTGCACTATGTATTAGTGGTAATCGTGTTGGGGTTGTGTTTGTGTCATTGTAAAGTTTGAAACATCGTGTAAGTAGCGGCTGGCTTCCTCCTCTAAGCGATGAATCAGATACGGTTCAATGGCATTACCGTGACGCAGCGCGGCTAGATAGCCATCCAAATACATCCGCATATCATCCATGCGATAACCGCGATTCCATAACTCGACGAAGGCGTCGGTTAGTCTTTGGTAATAGCGGATGGTTTGTGTGTCTTGGAGCATAACGGCTGTTGAAATCTGTTTGGAAAAAAAATTGTAGTCGATCTAAGCCCAGATGTGAAGTCTCACGTCTAGTTTTGCATGGGCGAATAGGTGTTGATATCTTCCTCTTTGGGGAAACCCCAAGAGCTAGCTAGAAATTATTTAGATCCTATTCCATAAATCAGGGAATAGGGTAGACTGGTAAGTTATTGTTATAATTCAAGGGAACAATGCCATAACTCTTGTTAGGGGGTAGAGTACACTAATTTGTCAGTACATTAAAGTTGCTGCCACCGTAAAATACAGGTAAATTTTTGCTATTTGGCGCGATCGCAGGATCGGTAAGCAGCACTCTATCCATAGCAGGCTATTAAACAAAAAGTAGTTTTGATAAGTCTAACAAAAATTTAAGAATATTACTAATTTGGCTTAAGACAAGCATTGATTAAACACCTTGCCCGTATAAGTATTGGTAAATTTGAAGCTAATAGCGATTGAAGTAACAAGGGTTACAAAACCTAGGACATCTGCTTTGTTACCTTGAAGGTCATACATACAAAGGGGTCTTGCCACCGTGGGTTCGGTTTGTATTGAAATCGTTGAGGGAAATCCCCATCTGAGGTCATTGCTAGGCTGGCACTTGCAACAACTGGACTATCGGGTGCATCAAGCTGCAAGTATATATCAAGCTAGGGAAGTATTTTTAAGCAATCAGCCAACACTAGTCATCCTTGATGCCGATTTACCTGATGGCGATGGCATTGAATTTTGTCGTTGGTTGCACCGTCAGCAGCAGCCTCTGATTCTCATGCTATCTGCTCGAAGTAATGAGGCTGACATAGTTGCTGGGTTAAAAGCAGGGGCAGATGATTATCTTAGTAAACCTTTTGGGATGCAGGAGTTTTTAGCAAGAGTGGAGGCGCTCATTCGTCGAAAACGCACACCTGTTGCACCTGCTTATCTCGATTATGGTGCTTTGCAAATCGACCTGGTACAGCGTCGAGTTCGTTACCAAGGTGAGTTCATTGACCTAACACCACAAGAATTTAGTTTGCTTTATGTTTTAGCGCAAGCTGGAGGAGTGCCTTTAAGTCGGTCAGAACTTTTACGTCGTGCTTGGCCCGATGCTATCGATAACCCCCGCACTATTGATACACACGTTTTATCCTTGAGGAAAAAAGTGGAATTAGATCCACGCCAACCAAGTTTAATTCAAACTATCCGTAATGTTGGTTATAGATTTAACCTGGAAGTTCTTAACGCTAACAATCCACAATCAACAACAAAAATACCCAAAGAAAGATTTAGCAATCAACGTTCAACGGTTAGTGGTTAGTTGTTAGTGGTTAGTTGTTAGTTGAATTAGTGACAAATGACAAATGACAAATGACTAAAATTCAAACTCATCTTGAGCTTTGGCTTTTGTTAAATTCTCTTTGACATCAGCCCAATTTATATGAGGTTCTTTTTGATTGCTGATTAAGCGACCTTGCTGTAAATATAACAAGCAAGTACAAAACTTCTGGCATATATCTAGTTGGTGATTGACCATGAGAACTGTTGTTTGCTGGTTTTGAGCAAGCTGGCACAGAACTTGCATTAACTGTTCTGCCGTCGCAGCATCTAGGGCTGATGTTGGTTCGTCTAGTAACAAGATTTTTGGTTGAATAACTAAAGCACGGGCAATTGCTACGAGTTGTTTTTGTCCTGCGGAAAGTTGTACCTCAGCCCGTCCCAACCAATCATCTGGAATGTGTAACTTTTCTATCCAGTGGGTTACACGTTGTTGAATGGTCTGTTTGGGTAAGCCTCGTAAAACTAAGGGATACACCAAAGCTTCTCTCACTGTCATCCCCAAGAGTTTGGATTCTTGAGGTAGCAATGTGACTGATGAACGAAGCTGCAATATGGGAATTTGACGATACTCTTGGTTCTCTAGATAGATGTTGCCATTTGAATATTCGCTTAAACGGTTTAACACACGTAACAAATAAGTTTTGCCTGCACCAGAAGGTCCAGTAATAGCTATGCGATCGCCCTCAAATACCTCAAAAGAAATATCCTGTAGTATGGGGTATCCTAACTGTTCGCCTTTCTTTTGAGTTTTCAAACTAGCAAACAAGCTGACTTGTTCTAAGCGCAGTAGTGCTTTGGGAGTATGTTGTCCCATTTGCGAGTCTTGCTGAGTTTCCAATTTTAACCTTATGTATATTATATTACGCCAAGGCGCTAAGCTTACCTTGGCGTCTTTGCGTGATGCTTATTTTATGCCCACTCCAGCAACAGCTGTAGTAATCGTCCAGACATCAACTAATAGCAGCAGCAATGTAAATCCTAATAAAATCAAATACATCCAAGGTTGAGCCAAAGGATAGACATCTGATGTGTCTATCCCCGTTTTTTCTTGGACAATTTGAACTAAACGGGCAAATCCTACAATCCGCATTGGTAATAAGTATGCTTTACCATCCTGAGAGAGAAAATAGTAAACTAGCCCGCCTTGTCCTGTGGTACGGGGTTTTAAGCTTTTAACCTCTGACCAAGGTAGAGACCATCCTGTGCGAAAAAAACGCGGTACCCATTTAGGATAAGTAACTTGAATTCCTTGGTCATCCACAATTACACGTTCACTTAATGCTGCATATAAGGCTATCAACCCGATAGCAATGCCTACCCACAGCAGTGCAGGTGGTACAGGCGCATCTGTGACTTGTGCTAAGAACGGCAATGGTGTAGTCAGTGCTACGTATAAAGATAAAAGAGTGATTCTAATTAAAGGCGAGAGTCGAAAAGTAGAGGATGATTCCATTTTTAGATTTGGGTTAGTATTACACTCCTGATCCCACACTAACTAAAAACGATTGCTTTCGCGATCGGGTACTTGCTGCTTCCATAAAGCAACCCAAGACCGACATTCACTAGGGCAAATACTTTTGTACTACATTCCATCCTGTCAGCGACACCCAGATCAAAGCAAAGAATAGAACGATGTTGGTTCCAACATGGACGCGCTTAGCCCAAGGACGTTTGGTATTAATCAGCAAAGCGCTTCCTGCGGAAAGTAAAACAAGCAAAACTACGATCGCTCCAGCATAGAGATGTGGAGAATGACCCAAAGAACCGAAGTGACCGAGAGTCCCAACAATGCCAATCAGTAGCAGCAGCAGTACTAAACTTACCATACAACTGCCGATCAGCAAGTGAAGAGTACGTGTATCCGTATTGTCTGTAGAACCCTGAAATATAAAAGGAAGACGTTCCGATGTTCTGCTAAAAAACATCCAAACTCCCGTAAATGCTAGCAGCACATACGCCAGCAACGACAAGCCCATGGACCATGCCGCTATTTTCCACAACCAGACAAAAGAAGGTAGATCCATATTTAATGGGGAATGGGGAATGGGGAGTGGGGAGTAGAAAGTGGAGAATGGAGAAGAACAAGTAAAAGGTGTAATGCAATTTTTAATTTTTCTTCTTTCTCCCTACTCCCCACTCCCCACTCCCTACTCCCTAAAATAAAAGGGCTGCTGAGTACAGCAACCCTCAAACTAAGCAAATTTGTTTTCTTAATCAACGGATACTAAACCAGCGACGTTTAAGGATTTTATAGAATCTCCGGTTTTTGTATGAATTGGTTGAACAATTGGTTTTTTATGAAAAGGATCTATTTCTGACTGAGAGTTCGCTGCTAACTCATAATTGCTAGCTTCACTAATGACAAGGCGATTGCACGGCATTCTATCCGATAAAATTGCACTAGCCATCATACCCGTATGAATCTCTAGTTGAGCTTCTCTAGGTGCTTCAAACACTAACCGTTGTCCGGGAAAAACAACCCTTTCAAAATACCAATTAGGAATGTTTGATATGCGTGCCACTTGTATTTTACTTGTGGCATTCACGTAGCAGCAGAAAAGTATAGCCGATTGCTCGGATGGTAGAGGATCTAGTATTTGAGCCATAACTGCTAAGGAGCTTTATTTACGCCACTATTTTATATTACATCATATAAAGCTAACACTGATTGATCCCCATAAGCTGTAACTCCGACTACCATATGAACTTTTACACAAGATTTCTACCTTAAGGTATGTCGGAGATATGAAAAATTTGTAAAAATTTATGCCTTTTATGCAATTCTACACTATACGCAAGCAAATACGATCTCCGTACCTCTTAAAAACTAAATATAGTAATCCTCTAATTGTTGGTTTTATAGCTGAACTTTACAAGCAACCTTTGTGGCTCTTTCATTTCTCTAATCAGATGAAATGTTATTGTAAAGATACGAAAATGTTTTTTCATTTCATCTATCTGTGAGGTATTGCAATCCTAAATCATTCCTAAAAAATTTTAGTTCTGTAGGTAAGGCTAAACCCGGATTTCTCACAAGCGTTGCGTCGCTATTCCCAAAACCCTTATCCTGTATAGAGTTTGTGGTTTTAGACGCAGTACGACGAATTATTTCAATATGTTGACGAGGTATTTTAGCTCAAATCTAAGTGCCATAAGCATTTTGGGTAAGCCGTTTAAATCTTTGTGAAAAATCCGGGTAAAGCCAACCAAATAGGAGATGTGCTGAGCTTTAGCCCTACCTACGTACTACTAAGTAATACATAAATTTCAAAAATCAAACAGGATTCCTGTCGTCCCAGTAAAAAATTTCACTAGAAAGTCTGAGAATCACTCTTCCCTAACCCCTCTAAATGCAAAACCTTGAAAAAATCTGAAAAGAAGAGTGAAAATGTCAAGTAAAATTAGAGAGAAGATACAAAAAATAACAAAACTCATATAAAACCAGTTATTACTAGTGCGGTCTCCCCGAACAAAGGTAAAATGGCAGTCAAGACATCTGTGATGAAAAATCGAATTCTTTACGTCCGCCTTCCTTGTAACCCTATATTTCCTATTGGGGTTGTCTATCTTTCAGACCACGTCCACAAGCTGTTCCCCAGCGTCGAGCAGAGAATTTTTGATTTAGGAACAGTGCCACCCATAGATTATGCCACTGCCCTAGATCGCTGTATTGACGAATTTAAACCAACGCTGCTCGTATTTTCTTGGAGAGATATCCAAATTTATGCTCCTGTCGGTGGGCGTGGTGGTAACCCATTGCAGTATTCCTTTGAATTCTTTTATTCAAAGAACCCCTTACTAAAATTGCATGGGGCATTAGGCAGCTTGCGGATGCTTGTCAGTTATTATACGGAACTGTGGCGTAACTTAGATCTCATCAAGCGTGGATTAAACCGCGCTCGACATTACAATCAAGACACTCGCCTAATAGTTGGCGGCGGTGCAGTCAGTGTATTTTACGAACAGCTGAGAACAAGCCTGCCCAATGGAACAATTGTCTCTGTAGGAGAGGGCGAAACTCTGCTCGAAAAACTTTTAAGTGGCAGAGATTTTCAAGATGAAAGGTGTTATGTGGTGGGAGAGACACAACCACGCCCGCGTCTGATCCACGAACAACCCACTCCATTGGAGAAAACGGCTTGTAACTACGACTATATAGAAAGTATTTGGCCAGAGTTCAGTTACTATCTCCAAGAAGCTGACTTTTACATCGGCGTACAAACCAAACGCGGTTGTCCTCACAACTGCTGCTATTGTGTTTACACCGTTGTCGAAGGGAAACAGGTTCGCATTAACCCAGCCACTGAAGTAGTGGCTGAGATGCGCCAACTTTACAATCGCGGTATACGTAACTTCTGGTTTACAGATGCTCAATTTATCCCGGCTAGGAAATTTATAGACGATGCTGAGGAACTCCTACAGAAAATCGTTGATTCTGGCATGACGGATATTCATTGGGCGGCATACATCCGCGCTGACAACTTGACACCAAAAGTGTCTGAGTTGATGGTGAAAACTGGAATGAACTACTTTGAAATTGGTATTACCAGTGGATCTCAGGAACTTGTTCGCAAAATGCGGATGGGTTACAACTTGCGAATAGTCTTGCAAAACTGCCGCGACTTAAAAGCAGCAGGATTCAATGACTTAGTTTCCGTCAACTACTCCTTTAACGTTATTGATGAACGCCCGGAAACAATTCGCCAAACCATCGCTTACCATCGGGAACTGGAAAGAATTTTTGGTGCTGATAAAGTCGAACCTGCTATCTTCTTCATTGGGTTACAACCCCACACTCATCTAGAAGACTATGGCTTTAAAGAGGGAATCATCAAACACGGCTGGAATCCCATGAGTCTCATGCCATGGAATTTCCGAAAAGTTCTGTGGAATCCCGAACCTCTTGGTTCCTTCTTTGGTAAGGTTTGTTTGGAAGCATGGCAACGCAATCCAAATGATTTTGGACGAGAAGTCATGAAAATTTTAGAAGAACGGTTCGGTTGTGCCGATTTAGAAGAAGCACTTTCCGCACCCGTTGAGAGTAAAGAAAAACAACTTGTTGGTATCTCTTAAAGAAGAGGGGGGGAGGGGGAGATGG
>NZ_KQ976354.1:9269915-9306655 GCF_000346485.2 Scytonema hofmannii PCC 7110 | reverse complement strand
CACTCCCCCACTCCCCCACTCTTCCCCCTGCGGTTCATCTCATAAAATCCCATGTTAGAAGGCTCAATTCTACAAAAACTAGAAACATCTCATCGGTATAGTAAAAGACCAATTCAATTCGGTGTTTACTACAAAAATACTTTAGTATCGTTGTGTCACGCGTTGGAAGACCACATCTTGCAAGACGAGGGTAAGCCTTTAGTCATTACAGCCTTCCAACAGGGGAAGTGGTATTTACAAGAAGCGGAAAGATACGCAGATATAGCCAAAAAAGCCAGTCACATTACCATTATGGCAGCCGCAGATAGTGGGTTCGCCGAACATACTACCAGCCAGTTACCCAATATCAGTTTAGTGCCATTAGATACAAAAGATCCCGTGGCGCAGGAATGGCATCTCATTATCCTGTCGCCCGGATACACAGCAATGGTAATTTGTCAAGAGTTATTAGAAGCTGATTATGGTTCTAGCGGGCTACCTGCATCGGATATAGAACGAAAATTCTACGGTTTGTGGACGTTTGAGCCAGAATTGGTACAGCACACAGCAGAATTAGCGATCGCCCACATTGAACGATACAATCCAGAATTAGCAACAAAACTCAAGTCATACAAAGAAACCATTCATCCCAGTTTTGCCACATTAGAAAACTTAAGTGAAGTTACTTCCCGTGTTATAGATTATCTTCAAACAGTAGAAATCAACCTTCCAGATTATACAACAACTCGCCATCAAGCACTAGATCGCAATTTAGTGTCCAACGAAATCCAAGCATTTTTGCGGATGGCACAAATCCTTGATGCATCGGATATCAACAACCCAAAAGCAGCATCAGAAGTTGTGGCACTCGCAGAAACAATGGGGCAACTTCTAGACCTTCCCGCATGGCAAATTAAACGCTTGCGCCTTGCGGGTTGGCTGCATCGCATAGACCCATTACAAAAAGCAGAAAGTATTTTGCCCCTAGGGACTCATACTCGATCTCAACAAGATGCACCGAGTTGCCCTCTCACTTGTCCCTTAGTACCCGGCACGCAAGTCCTGCGAAGAATGCCAAGATTGAGAGCGATCGCACAAATTATTACACATCAAACCGAGTGGTGGGATGGAACAGGAGAACCAGCAGGATTGGGTGGGGATGAAATTCCTATAGAAGCCAGAATTTTATCACTAGTCGCTGATTTTCAATGGCGAGTTAACAAGAAAAGAACCATTCAAGTTAACCGAGAAGAAATCTTTACCCAAGCGCTAGAAGAATGTAGAACACTTGAATCGCACCGCTTCGATCCTAAACTTGTAGACACGTTAACTTTACTAGTTATGGGTTTGCAACAGGGGCTTGACTTACCTCAGATGGTACCTAAAGTTAGCAGTAGTATGTGGTTGCTCGATAGTAAGCTAGATAATTTTGAAAAGAAAACAACTCAGCAAACAGTAAGCAGTGACCAGTAAGCAGTAAGCAGTGACCAGTAAGCAGTAAGCAGTGACCAGTGACCAGTGACCAGTAACCCTGGTCACTATTCTGTAACAAATTTTGTAACAATGGCACCATTTTAGCTTATTTCAGTCTATATCTAGAACAACCATCTACGAGAAATCCCGGTCATAGCGGGTAATGCTGTTTAAAGATATACGCGATTATCAAATTCTTTTTCTGACCTTGTTCTTAATTCTAGGAATTGGAGCAAGGGACTGGACGTTGCGACCTCAATTAATTGTAGTAGCAATTGTTACTTGTATATCAACACAATGGCTTTTGTCATTTGTCATTGGTCATTTGTCATTGGTCATTTGTCATTGGTCACTGGTCATTTGTCATTGGTCATTTGTTACAGACAAAGAACAAAAAATAAATCTCCGCAGTGCCGTCATTACCTCCCTCGGACTCAGCCTATTGCTAAGGGCTGACCACTGGACAACAATGGCTTTAGCTGCAGCAAGCGCCATTGCTAGCAAATTTGTCTTTAAAGTTGACGACAAACATTTCTTTAACCCTGCCAACTTTGGTATCATTTCTGCCTTAGCACTGACTCCTGATGCTTGGGTTTCTCCCGGACAGTGGGGTGAGGACTGGTGGTATGGGCTGCTATTTGCTGGAACTGGAGGCATGATTCTCAAGCGAGTTGGTCGTTGGGACACCACAGCAGCTTTTTTAGGTGCTTACGCTGGTTTAGAAGCGATTCGCAATATTTGGTTGGGCTGGACTTGGGATGTTTTTTTGCATCGACTCATGAGCGGGTCATTGCTACTGTTTGCCCTGTTTATGATAACAGACCCTCGCTCAATTCCCAACGCAAAAATTGGACGCATAGTTTGGGCGGCGTGCATTGCAATACTGACTTTTATTCTACGGAATTATTTCTACGTTTCCACAGCAGTTTTTTGGGCATTATTTGCAATTGCTCCATTGACAATTTTAACAGATATCTTTTGGTCAGCACCACGTTTTTCTTGGTCAAACCAATTAACAGTGACCAGTGAGCAGTGACCAGTGGCAACTAACAACTAACAACTAACAACTAACAACTAACAACTAACAACTAACAACTAACCAATTAAATGAAACCATATCAATTCATTATTTCATTATTACTGACAGTTACAGTTGCTGTTTGCTTTGCCCCTCCTGCTTGGGCTTTTTGTGGATTTTATGTTGCTAAGGCTGATACCAAACTGTATAACAAGGCGTCACAAGTTGCGATCGCTCGCAGTGGCGATCGTACTGTTCTAACGATGGCAAACGATTATCAAGGGGAAGTCAAAGATTTTGCAGTTGTCGTACCCGTACCCACTGTTGTGCAAAAAGACCAAGTTCGGGTTGCTCTCCCTAAAATTCTCGAACGTTTGGATGCTTTTAGTGCGCCGCGATTGGTGGAGTATTTTGACTCTAACCCTTGTGCTCAAAATTACCCGGAAGCCATGGAAGCTTTACCCGCACCTGCACCCAGAAGTACGGGTGCTGCAAGAAGAGAACGGAATGACAGTCTTGGTGTGACTGTTGAAGCCCGCTTTAATGTAGGTGAGTACGACATTGTAATTCTTAGCGCTAAAGAATCAGGCGGATTGGAAACTTGGTTAAATCGTAACGGATACAAAATTCCTAGAGGGGCGAAACAATTACTTCAACCTTACATCCGTCAAAAAATGAAGTTTTTTGTTGCCAAAGTCAACCTAGATAAATTTGAAGAAACAGGATATCAGTTTTTGCGTCCCTTGCAAATTTCTTATCAATCAGCCAAATTTATGCTGCCAATTCGTTTGGGGATGATTAATGCAACAACCGAGCAAGATTTGATTGTCTACATCCTATCTCCTAAAGGACAAGCCGAAGTTACAAATTACCGAACTGTAAAAATCCCCTCAGATGCAAACATCCCCCTGTTTGTGAAACAAGAATTTGGTGGCTTTTACAAATCCATGTTCCAAACTGCTTACACGCGAGAAGATCAAAAAGTAGCTTTCTTAGAATATACCTGGGACATGAGCAATTGCGATCCTTGTTCTGCCGATCCTCTCAGCCGTGAAGAACTTAAGCAAGCAGGAGTATTTTGGCTGGACAATGTCTCTCCTGAGAATAAACCAGTACCCCGTCCTGGAGTTGTGCGCCCTCCTGTTCTGTCTGATAATGTTTTCATTACCCGTCTGCACGTGCGTTACACCCGAAATAAATTTCCTGAAGACTTAATGTTTCAAGAAACCTCTAACCGCGAATCTTTCCAAGGGCGATACATTTTACAACATCCTTTTACAGGCGACATGAACTGTGAAACTGGTAGACAATACAAACAGTCTTTGCCGAGACGTTTTGAAAGAGAAGCCCAAACTCTTGCAAAACTTACCAATTGGAACATCCAAGAAATTCGTAACAAAATGAAGCTAGGGGGTCAAGTTACGACTTCTTGGTGGCACAACTTCTTCTCTTGGTTATAATTTTCCAAGCTTCAATCCAGTAATATCAATTAAGTAATACTGTCATCTTTATGAACATAGAAGAAATTCGCTTAGGGCAACTCAAACACCTGCCTGGTGCTTCTTTAGAAGACGAAGATTTATCAAATCTCGATTTAAAGCGCATTAATCTCTCTGGTGCAAACCTTGTTGGCGTAAATTTCACAGGTTCTAAACTTGAGGGCGGGCATTTGAATGGGGCTAATTTAATGGGAGCAATCCTTGTACAAGCTGACTTGCGAGCAAACCTAATGGGAGCAAATTTAATGCAAGCAGATTTAACAGAAGCTGACTTGCGAGGTGGTAACTTCCGAGGCGCGAACTTAATGGGTGCGAGATTGAGTGAGGTGTCTTGTGCTGGTGCTTTTTTAAGTGGCGCTAATTTAATGAATGTTAACTTACAGGGTGTTGACTTTCGAGGTGCTGATTTGCGTGGTGCGAATTTAACTGGAGCAAATCTTAAAGGTGCAGATTTAAGTCGTGCAGATTTGCAAGGGGCTTTGTTGAGTGAGGCAAATTTAGAAGAAGCCGATCTGCGAGGGGCAAATCTTGCAGGAGCAAATCTTACAGGAGCAAATTTACTCTGTGCTGAATTAGATGGTGCTAATTTGAGGGGTATTAATTTGGACAGGGCATGTCTGGCAGGTACAGTGACAGTTGATGCCTGAATTTGAACTCTCCACGCTTTAAAAAACGTGGATTCTGAACGTTGTCACTACGTGGGACAAGTCCTGCGTAGTGACGTTGTCCTGACAAGTGCGGGCTTTGACTGGCTCAAACAGTCCTATCTGTCTTGACCCCAAAGAGCTGTACAGATACGTTGATATCTTCCAACCGCAAAGATTTTATATGTTGATGGCTCTTTAAAAAAAGACTTTTAAATCTCTAAGAAAGCTTCATCATTTCTAAGTAATAACACTGAACGATTTTCCTGATTATAATGTTATCAATCCAACAGAAGACAAATAATACTTAAGCATCTATTAAAAAAAATGATCGCCTCAGACAATTCAAGCCAAATTCTGGAATTGGGTTCGCGAAGTGACTCTGAAAGAGTATCGCAAGAAAACACACTGCAACAGCTAGAAGCAAGTCATAATTTGCTAAAAGCTCTTACTGTCGCTCAGTCTCAATTTATTATTGACGCCAATCCACGTATTCTATTTGACAATTTACTAAACAATCTTTTAGAACTTACACAAAGTGAATACGGTTTTATTGGAGAACTCCTTTATACAGAGAATGGTCAGCCTGAGTTAGAAGCACACATGAAAGTCCAAGGTCAGCCCTACCTTAGGGCTCACGCCATCACCAACATTGCTTGGAATGATAAAACACGGGCTTTTTATGAAGAAAATGCCCCAAAGGCGAAGGAATTTCACAATCTCAAAACACTCTTTGGAGAAGTTTTGGTAACGGGTCAACCTGTAATTGCCAACAACCCCGCCACCGACCCCTGTCGGGGAGGAATACCGGAAGGTCATCCCCCCTTAAATGCATTTTTGGGCTTGCCTTTTTTCTATAAAGAAAACCAATTACTTGGTATGGTAGGAATTGCTAACCGTCCTGGTGGTTACGATAAATCTTTGATAACCTACTTAGAACCATTTTTGGTAACCTGTAGCAACGTCATAGCCGCCCACCGCAATGACAAACGCCGACAGCAGGCAGAATCCGCATTACTTCAGCGTACAATAGAACTTCAGCAGGTACTCGATCAATTATTACAAGAAGTTGTTGAACGCAAACAGGTAGAAAACGCATTACGTGAAAGCGAAGCGAGAGAACGTCAAAAAGCTATCGAACTACAAGAAGCTATAGAACAGCTAAAACGCACCCAAAGCCAATTAGTTCAAACAGAGAAAATGTCTAGTTTGGGGCAATTAGTTGCAGGTATTGCTCATGAAATTAACAACCCTGTTAATTTTCTATGTGGAAATATTAACTATGTAAATGACTATACTAAAAGTTTGCTTGTTCTCATCGAAAAATATCAAAAATATAATTCCAGCCTAAACTCAGAAATTGAAGATTTGCTAGAACAAGTCGATTTAGACTTTATAAAACAGGACTTGCCAAACGTCATGTCTTCGATGAAATTTGGAGTTGAACGGATTCACGATATTGTTGTGTCTCTCAGGACTTTTTCTCGATTAGATGAAGCTATTATCAAAATTGTCAATATTCATCAAGGGTTAGATAGTACATTGCTAATGTTGCAACACAGACTGCAACAAACATCACAACGCGAGGAAATTCAACTTATTAAAGTTTATAATAACTTACCTCTGATTAGGTGTTACGCCAGTCAATTAAATCAGGTATTTATGAACCTGCTAGTTAATGCTATAGATGCTGTAGAACAAAAACTTGAAAGAGCAAAACAAGCAGGCGAAGATTTCTTACCTCAGATTCAAATACGTACTGAATTACTTGAGGATGAAAGATTAGCGATTCATATTACTGACAATGGTGTTGGGATTCCAGAAGAAGTCAAGCCACGTATTTTCGACCCTTTCTTCACAACTAAACCCGTTGGTAAAGGGACGGGGTTGGGCTTATCTATTAGCCATCAAATTATCGAAAAACATCAAGGTAAATTGCACTGTATTTCAACAGTAGGTCAGGGGACAGAGTTTGTTATTGAGATGCCTTTGAAAATAGGGGTTAGGGGTTAGGGGTCGCTTAAGACTGCTGACTGAGAGCTTTGACGCTGAGCTAAAAAGTTATTACTCCCGAACCGCTAGAAGAATACCTACAAGTCGAGCGCGCACAAGTACCAGATTTACCCGATCGCATTATTGCCGCCACAGCTTTATATTTAGGAGTGCCAATTATTAGTCGAGATAACAAAATTCAACTATCTAGTATCAACACCATCTGGTAAACAAGATAGGAACTATATGGTTCGCAGTTAGCCCTAATTATAATAAGTGGTATGGGCGTCTCGCCCGTCTCAATTCCTAGAGACCTTCAACCCAACTTACTAGCGCGTCCCCGTATTAATACAGCGAGAACAGCCATAAACAGCAACCCAATCATTCCCGCCAAAGGATTCCTATTCACACCAGTTACCCAATCTGGTACAAGTCCTGAATATTTGATTAAATTCCCAACATTAATAATATAGTATCCCCAAGCCAAACCCCCATGCAAACCCATTGGCAAACCAAGGCGTCCTCTACACCAGCGCTGACTCCATACCTGCGTTAACCCTAAGAGGACTAAAGCAGGAAATTGAGGAAATGAGTGAATAATTGCCTCTAAGGGTTTAATAAAATGCGATACAGCAAATAAAATTGCATTTAACCAGAGACTAACATTTGGGCTGTAGTCCCGTTGCAACTCATCCAGCAACCAGCCTCGAAACAGGAGTTCTTCAGCGAACCCTATCCCCAAGCCTATAATTAAACTTTCTAAAACGATTTTCAGTAAAAAATCGTTTGGTACCTGCCAAACTAACCAACCTAAAATACCTTCTATCCCAAATAAAACTAAAACACAAATAAGACCGATAGCCAATCCGCGCAGCAATTCTACACCATTCTGACGCGTAAACTCCAAGCCATAGTGCTGTAGTATCTGAGGTTCATTGTAAACGTGCTTGCCCCATAACTTAGTTAAAATAATAAATTCGACATACAGCAACACCATTGTCACAATGCTGACTAAGTTAGTGTCGCGTACATACACATAAAATGGTGCAGCTAGGGGTAACCACAGGATTAGCAAACACAGCACAAAACAACCCAGCCTGATAGGGGCGGGGCGTTGAGACAAACGGCGAAGTTCTGTTTTTAACAACTGTTGTCTTCTACTCTTCAGGTTCTATTGTGCTGGTCAAACCATGATTTTTCAACGTTTCACAATAAAACTCGGCATGTTCTTGAGCGCAGGTAATGACCAAGGCAAGACCATTTGTATGTGCTTCCATCATGATACTAACAGCCTGAGGCTGAGTGAGATTAGGCACAGTGGTCAATAGAACTCGGACTACGTGCTCCATAGGGTTGTAGTCATCGTTATGGAGCAAAACTTTATATCGAGGCGCTAGCTTGCGCGAAGTTGAACGCTTTTCTAGGGTTTCGACAGACACGGCTCTTTGCTCTTCTTTTACAGAATTAGTACAACGAAAATTATTTAAATGATTGCTTAACACTTATTTATTTATTCTATAACATAACTTATGCAACAAATGTTCAATTTTTTGCACTTTAAATTTTTTGGTATGTATGAAAATAGGGGCTAGGGGTCAGTTTTTCCCGCCCAAGCTTTAACATGGACGATCGCCCAAATTTTCAACCCGGTCAAATTGTGTCTTTAGAGCACGGTAACAAGAAGTTGTATGCAGAAGTTATTCAAGTGGTGACCTCTCGTCAGTTATGTTGGGTGCGTCCTTTACTGTTAATTACCTTTACCCAAGAAGACTCCTCTGTTATAACTGACTTGCGCGACGCATCTGATTTGCTTTGGTCTATTGGTTTATTTCAACCTGCTTTGGATGTAGAAGTTATCGATTTGTTAAGTCAGGTTTTGGGCAAAGAACCAAAACCCGGACATGACAGAGTCGCCAAGCACCAACTCAATCAATTTGTTCACCAAATTTGGCAAGCACAAAAAGGGTGATTTTGGATGCGTGGATTGGGGAATAATTATTCTTCCTACTCCCTACTCCCTACTCCCTACTCCCTACTCCCCTCCTCAAGCATACCGAATTCCCGCATCGTGCATCCGTTGAAGGGCTTCTTGGATGCGTTCTTCAGGGAGAGTCAGGGCTATGCGGAAAAACCCTTCTCCCGATTCACCATAACCTATACCAGGCGCAACAATAATGCCGCATTTGTCAAGTAGTAGTGTGACAAATTCTGTAGAGGAATACCCTTGAGGAACGGGAACCCAAAAGTATAGGGTAGCTTTGGGCGCTTCGATAGACCAACCTAACGATCGCAGTCCTTGAACAAGGATTTCACGTCGGCTTTGATAAACTGATGAAACAGACTTGAGTTCTTCCTCACTCGAAGAAAAAGCTGCGATCGCACTCACTTGAATTGCTCTAAAGACGCCAGAATCGATATTACTCTTAACCTGTTTTAGAGCACCAATAGCTTTAGCATTTCCAGCCACAAATCCAATCCGCCAACCAGCCATGTTGTAAGACTTAGACAAGCTGTGAAACTCAATTGCTATGTCTTTTGCTCCAGCAACTTGCAGTACGCTTGGCGGCTTGTAATTGTCGTAAGCAATTTCTGAGTAAGCGTGGTCGTGACACAGCAAAATATCGTACTCTTTACAGAAAGTCACTAATTCCTCAAAAAATTCTAAAGTCGCGATCGCACCAGTGGGATTGTTGGGGTAATTTACCCATAACAGTTTACTCTTGTGGGCTATTTCTTCAGGAATAGAACTTAAGTCAGGTAAAAAATTATTTTCTGACTTTAGAGGCATGGCATATGGTTCGCCACCAACGAAAATTGTAGATGTCCGATAGACTGGATAACCTGGGTCGGGAATCAGGGTGTTATCTCCCCCCTCCACAAATGCTAGGAATATATTGTGAATCGCTTCTTTTGAACCGATAGAGGAGATAATTTCAGAGTTGGGATCTAAATCCCCTATTCCAAATCGGTGTTTCATCCACCTAGCAGCCGACTCACGAAACTGTTGTATCCCTTGATAAGGTGGGTAGCAGTGATTAGAAGCAGTATCGATCGCATCATGCATTGTTTGGACAATGCGATCGAGCGCTGGTCTATCTGGATCGCCTTTTGCTAAGTTGATGATATCAACACCCTGTGAAACAAGTTGTACCTCTTTGCGGTCAATTTCTGCAAACAGGTAGGGGGGGATTTTTTCTAGACGTTTAGCAAGCTCCATGGTAACTGTTACGGACTACTGTATGAATTAGAAAAGCACTGTTCTCACTTTACAGTGACCCTGCCAAGAAATGCTTGGAACTAACTGAATGCGCCCAGCGTCCATCTCTGCCATAAGTAATTCTAAGGCTTCATAATCTGTATCAGAAATATATCCTGTCTGCGTCAAATCCCAGTTGATTTCATTTTCTATCTCTGGAGTGAGTTTTTTAATATCAAGAGCTTTTTCGACTAAAAGACGAATGGAATATCTGTTTTTCATATAAAAATAAATTAAAAGATTTAACTTGTTATTATCCACGAGAAGGGTTTGTATTAAAAGCGATCCCAAACCCCGGTTACTTGTGACCTAGATCGCAGCTTTTTTTGAGATTAGGTTTGCTGAGAAGGCAAAGAACATCGTAAAAAAATGTATACAAAACTTATAATTTTTTTTATTTTAAGTCTCGAAATATGATTAGATTCATAGCTTACCAAAATAAGGAAGAAGGAAGAGGGAAGAGGGAAGAAGGTTGCTCATAAACGTTTATAGGCCAAAGTCTAACTCTCTTTCTTCTGACAAATAGGTCAAAAGCCCCTCAATTTATTGATGGGGATACAACGCACGGTCTTCCTTCTTCCTCCTTACGAGCGTTAAATGAGCCTTTCTGTGCAAAGCAAGTCAAACAAGTTTTTTTCTTTATTAAGCTTTTATTCAGAATCTTAGACTTTGTTCCCTTGAATGTATATTTCAATACAGTTTTTTCAAAAATTGAGACAATCTTTAAACAGAACGACTGTAGCAATAAAGATTCGGCAAAGATTCAGCAAAGAGACGTAGGACGAATGGTCGATGTGAGGAAAAAAAGATTATGGTCAAATACATCTATCTTTAAATTTCATGAATAAAACTAGGATGTCACAATGTTGTTGATAGATTATCCAAAAATTGCAGTTATTCGCCCACAAGGTAGTTTAAGCGGCTCAAAAGCCCTAGAGTTAGATAAAGACCTGAGAACAGCCTTAGCAAAAGACGAGCTTTCTGCCTTGCTCCTAGATTTACAATCTGTAGAATCTTTAGACTGCTCTGGTTTGATGGCAATGGTGTCTGCACTGAAACTGGCTCAAACCAAGAGAAAGCGCTTCAGCCTGTGCTGCGTGCCGCCGTCATTGAGAATGATTTTTGAACTGACACAATTAGATACAGTTTTTGAAATCTTTGATTGCGAGGCAGAATTTGAAGCCACCTGCGAATCTGTAAAAGAACCAGCACTGGCATATGCCTAAAATTAGGTAAATAAAACGAGCAACTCTCCACCAAAGACCGAATCAATGCTAAGGTTGGATGGGAGTATCTGTATTATAAGGTAGCTCGAAGATAGCACAGTGGCTGTTGCATTTGAAAAGTTAATCTCACCGGATATATTAAAGCCAGCTCGTTACCTAGGTAACGAGCTCGAAGCCGTTCATAAGCCTTGGGAATCCGCAGTAGTACGCTGGGTACTCACCTACCCAGAGGTCTATGAAGTTGGTGCAGCAAATCTAGGGCATGTTATCCTCTATAACATTCTAAATACCCAGCCGCGCCAGTTATGCGACCGCTCGTATCTACCAGGAGCGGACTTAGCGGCAAAGTTACGGGCAACAAATACCCCGTTGTTTGCGGTGGAATCCAAGCGAGCATTGACCGAGTTTGACATTCTAGGATTTAGCCTCAGTTATGAGTTAGGGGTAACCAACATTTTGGAGATGTTGGACTTAGCTGGTATTCCCTTAACCTGGCGGGAACGTATCGAGGGGATAGGGAGATGGGGAGATGGGGAGAATTCTACCCCCTACCCCCTCATCTTCGCGGGTGGACAAACGGCGACGTCCAATCCCGAACCCTACGCTGATTTCTTTGATTTTGTTGCGTTAGGGGATGGCGAAGAACTTCTGCCAGAAATTGGTTTGATTTTGGAAGAAGGTAAAAAGGCAGGACTCAATCGTAAAGAATTGTTGCTGGAGTTAGCACAAATACCAGGCGTATACGTTCCTCAGTTCTACGACATGGCTCCGGATGGTTCAGTTCGTCCCAACCGTCCGGATGTTCCCAAAAGAATTTTGCGCCGAGTCGCAACTCCCATGCCAGCCTACTCCATTGGGTTGGTTCCCTATATACAACCAGTCCACGATCGCCTGACAATTGAAATCCGTCGTGGTTGTACTCGTGGCTGTCGCTTCTGCCAACCGGGAATGCTTACCAGGCCGGCGCGAGATGTAGAACCGGAGCGTGTGGTTGCAGCAATTGAGCAAGGAATGCGGCAAACAGGTTATAATGAATTTTCTCTGCTATCTCTAAGTTGTTCTGATTATCTGTCTCTCCCAGCAGTAGGGATGGAAATAAAGAACCGTCTGAAAAATGAGAATATAACTCTTTCTTTACCAAGCCAACGAGTAGACAGATTTGATGAAAATATTGCTAATATCTTGGGTGGTACAAGACAAGGTGGATTGACTTTTGCACCGGAAGCTGGTACACAACGGATGCGCGATATTGTCAATAAAGGATTGACAAATGAAGAACTGTTGCGAGGTGTAAAAACAGGTTGGGAACAAGGTTGGGACAAAATTAAGCTGTACTTTATGATTGGCTTACCCGGAGAAACCGATACTGATGTTTTGGGGATTGCGGAAACAGTCAGCTGGTTGCAACGAGAATGCCGCGCAAATCGGAGAAGACCTCTGTCATTTAACTTAACAATTTCTAACTTTACGCCTAAGCCCCATACTCCTTTTCAGTGGCACTCAGTTTCTACAGCAGAATTTAAACGCAAGCAAGACTTATTACGGCAAGCATTTCGCCGGATGAAAGGAGTGAAGGTGAATTTCACCGATGTTCGCATTTCAGCAATGGAAGATTTCGTAGGAAGAGGCGATCGCACCCTTGCCCCAGTAGTACGTCGTGCCTGGGAACTAGGTGCTGGGATGGACTCTTGGTACGAGAGCGTAGAAAAAGCATACAGCGCGTGGGGAACTGCGATCGCGGAAGCGGGTTTGGACTGGAAATACCGTCAAGTTGAAAACGGCGAATGGAATTTGTTTGCCCCAGAGGAGGGGGTAGGGGATAGGGAACAGGGGATAGGGAAAGAAAGGGACAAGGAGGACGAGGGAGACAAGGTAGAAGAAAGATCTTCCTTATCTATCCAATGCTCAATCCAAAATCCAAAATCCAAAATCCAAAATCCAAAATCTCCTTCCCTAGACAAACCCCTGCCCTGGGACCATCTCGATACAGGTATCGATAAAAAATGGCTCAAAGAAGATCTGCAACGTGCGCTACAAGCAGCTACAGTACCGGATTGCTCTTTTGACGGCTGTTCTCACTGTGGGGTTTGCAGTACTGACTTCGGTCATAATGTGGTGATTCCACCACCAGATATTCCCAAATTTGCTGGTGAGTTTGTACCCAACACAACAAAAGCGCAAAGATTGCGCGTTTGGTTTGGTAAACTGGGTAACATGGCTTTAGTCAGCCATTTGGATTTATTGCGCTTATTCGATCGCGCTTTGCGACGAGCGGGATTACCAATTTCTTTCACAGGTGGATTCCACCCACATCCTCGCATCGCTATTGCCAGTGCTTTATCTTTAGGAGCAACTAGCAGTGGTGAAATTGTGGATTTCGATCTAACAGAACCAGTTGAGATGGAGGATTTCCGGCAAAAACTAGCTGCAGCCCTGCCATCAGATACTCCTTTATATAAGGTGGAACAGCTGGATTTAAAAACACCAGCAGCAAGCCAAGGGTTGGAAACGGCAGAGTATTTGATGACCGTAGCTTGTTCGAATGGAGAAGTAGCTCCTGTACAATGGCAAAGTTGGATTGATACAATAAAAGCGAAAGATGAGATTTTGTGGAAACACACGACGAAGTCTGGTAAGACACAGTTAGTAAATCTGCGCGATCGCTTGTTCGAGTTAGAAATGGTAGAGCCATCAAGTTTGAGCGCAACCAATTTCCAGGGATGTTTTAAACACCAAGAAGCCAACGCAGTCGTTCTACGTTATGTAGGCAGTTGTCGCCAAGATGGAACAGTGTTGCGTCCGGAGCAAATTCTGTCTATCCTAGAACAAGTAGCAGGTGCAGAATTTCATCTGCTTCACGTTCACCGCAATCGGCTGGTTTTAGCGGTATAATCTTGGAGAGGGCAATTGGCTAGTGGTTGCCCTGTAAATGCATATCTTGGGAATTGATTTTTGACAAGGTTGCGTTAGAATTAGATGAAGAGAAATTTTCTGGCGCTGCATTGAGCGATCTGGTTCACTACCCTGGTAAAATACAGGGCGTAAAAGCAAAGATGTTAGAGTGCGATATTTAGGATTTTATCCGGTGAAAACCCGCTATCTGATTCATGAAACACTCTCCTTAATAGCTATCTAGTGATCCAGTAATCAACAACAAGCACCGTTGGCTTCTCTAACTCTATAATTTTTAAAACTACTTTGAGTGCTTAAGCCTTAAGTGGTAAGAGCCTGCATCAAAAATTAACCACGAACGGATGATTAAATTGCTTAACATAGTATGCAGCCGTTCTGGAATAATCAAGAAAGCCAATGCGTTGGGAAGGCACACCATTAAGTGGTAATGCTCCCTTGAAGGTAGTGCCATTGAGTTTTCCAACTTGAAGCAACTGGCGCTCATTGGAAGCGGAAGTTTGAGCGAAGAATCGCAATTTTATATTACAAGCTGCACTGACTCGGGCTTGCAGGGGCTTTTCAAGAACAATAAACCCCTAGGTCTGTTTGTGCCGCCGAGAATTGAGGAACATAATTGAATGCCAAAACAAATTATCATAGCAGAACAGCATCAGATTGCTGCTGTATTTTCTGAAGACCAAATACAAGAACTAGTTGTAGCTACGGGTCATCACCAAATAGGTGATATTTACTTGGGGGTTGTTGAAAATGTATTACCTGGGATAGACGCCGCTTTTGTCAATATAGGAGATCCAGAACGGAATGGTTTTATTCACGTAACTGACTTGGGCCCCCTGCGGCTCAAGCGTACAGCAGCAGCAATCACAGAATTGTTAGTGCCGCAGCAAAAAGTGTTGGTTCAAGTGATGAAAGAACCAACAGGAACCAAAGGACCGAGACTCACGGGAAACATCACCTTACCGGGACGTTACGTAGTGTTGATGCCCTACGGGCGAGGTGTGAATTTATCACGTCGGATTAAGAGTGAAACTGAGCGTAACCGCTTGCGTGCTTTGGCAATTTTAATTAAGCCTGCAGGTATGGGTCTGCTTGTTCGTACCGAAGCAGAAGGTAAGCCGGAAGAGGCAATTATAGAAGATTTAGAATTGCTGCAAAAGCAGTGGGAAGCAATCCAGGTAGAAGCACAATCAACTCGTGCGCCAGCACTTCTTAATAGAGATGATGACTTTATCCAACGCGTACTGCGGGATATGTACGGTGCGGATGTTAACCGAATTGTGGTTGATTCCAGTACGGGTTTGAAGCGAGTCAAGCAGTACTTGCAAAACTGGAGTGGCGGACAAACGCCACAAGGGTTGTTAATCGACCATCACCGCGATCGCACTGCTATATTAGAGTACTTCCGCATTAATGCTGCTATTAAAGAAGCCCTCAAACCTAGAGTAGATCTACCTTCTGGTGGGTATATTATTATTGAACCAACAGAAGCATTAACGGTGATAGATGTCAACTCTGGATCGTTCACGCGATCGGCAACAGCCAGAGAAACGGTTTTGTGGACTAACTGCGAAGCCGCAACAGAAATTGCCCGTCAGTTACGCTTGCGTAATATTGCTGGGGTGATAGTCGTTGATTTTATTGATATGGAATCGCGACGAGACCAACTACAAGTTTTAGAACACTTCAACAAAGCACTAAAAGCAGACAAAGCCCGTCCCCAAATTGCTCAACTGACCGAACTGGGATTGGTTGAACTGACTCGCAAGCGCCAAGGTCAAAACATTTACGAATTGTTTGGCAAAACCTGTCAAACTTGTGGCGGTTTAGGACATACTGTCCATCTTCCGGGTGAAACTGAAAGCCGTTTGCCAACATCACCAGCAGAATTACCAGACCGCTTTGCGCCTCTGTCGAATAGAGAACAACCCCGATTGGCGCAAACAACTCGAGTGCCCGAACCACGAGAAAGCAATTATGACGGATATGGAGAACCATCATCCTATGAAACTAGTGGCGAGTTGTCTTCTCTAAATTTAGACCATCATCCCAGCTATCGAGAAATAGGCGAAGATAGAACAAAGCGTCGTATCCGCCGTAGTACCAGCACCCGTCAGCAAGGGTTGAATGGAGGAAATGGCAAAGAAGAAACCCGGACAATCGGTAGCCCATCACTGTCTTTCGATCAAGACTTTGAGCTTGATGACGAACCCGAACTTGGCAACGTATCAGAACTTCCCTTACCCGTTCCTAAAGGAGCATGGGGTGACAGACCCGAACGGACTAAAATTACCAGGATAGAACCTGTCAAACCAGTGGTAGAACCACCGGAAATGGTCACAGTAGAAATGTCTTCTCCAGAACAGGAAGTTTTTGCTTATACAGGTGCGTCTCCACTGCTTAAATTGAATCGAGAGGTCAAAAACCCCAAGGCAGTTATTATTAACGTTACCCTTCCCGGTCAAAATTCAACAGCGCCAGTCACGGAATCAACTTCTGCAACTGAATCAACCCCGTTAGCTGTTAGCGAACCACCAGCAAGTACTCAAACCATAGTTGAACCAGTCGTAGTTCGCCAACCCGAACCAGAAACAGACACAGCAGTTGAAGAACCAGTGGTTGACGAAGCAGTCGATAACACTGAAGCGAGTACTACCATAAGTGGACGTCGCCGTCGCCGCCGTTCCTCTTCTATAGACTCCGATTGATTTATCTAGGAGTGGGGAGTAGGGAGTGGGGAGTAGGGGTAAGAATTTATTACCTCCGATGCTCCGCAAGCGCCCATGGAGTATATCTTGTGCAACCGACCAACTTATGATCGAAACAGAGCAAACTGCCGAGCCTTCCAAATTGCCAGCGCCTTTACAAGAAACGAGGTGGTTGGAATTTTCCACGCTGTCTAACATTCAAAGACCGATTGCAGGCGTAGATGAAGTAGGTCGAGGTGCTCTATTTGGTCCTGTGGTGGCAGCAGCTGTAATATTACCCGATTTGGCTTTGTCTCATCTTGTAGCAGCCAATATTAAAGACAGTAAAAAGCTGTCTGGTAATCAGAGAAAATTGCTAGCCCAACAGATTTGTGAGTTGGCAGTAGACTGGAAAATTGGATTTGCATCCACTGCAGAAATTGACCGGATAAATATTTTGCAGGCAACACTGTTAGCAATGAAGCGGGCTGTGCTGAAATTGAAAATACAGCCTGCTTTGTGCTTGATTGATGGCAATCAGTTAGTGAAGGACTTACCACTACCACAGCAAACAATAGTTAAAGGTGATGAGCGTTCTTTGGCTATAGCCTCTGCCAGCATTGTTGCCAAAGTTTGGCGCGATGCCTTGGTGCTGCGTCTTGCTTCTAAATATCCCATGTACGATTTAGAACGCAACAAGGGATATGGAAGCCCAAGGCATTTAATGGCGTTGCGCCAGTATGGACCTTCGCTTTTACATCGCAAGTCTTTTCGTCCTTGCCAGAATAATTCCTAAAAATTATGAATTATAAATTATGAATTATTCTGTCACCATTGGTAAATCTGTGCTTTCGGTTGTCAACAGTGTTTGCCGTTTTTGTGATAAAGCCCATTGGCGATAATCGGCTAGGAGCTGATATTGCAATCTTTGCTTGATTGTTAGCAAAACACTCTTAAGCAATCCATTGCCTGTCGCTTCTAGAATAGCTCTAGGTGTAAAGGAAAATGGGGGTGGTAAATCCACTTGGACTTCTAAATCTGCTCTTCCCTTGAGGTGAGTACCAGTACTTAGCTGTTCTGGGGATAAATACCCTTCTAAATTTAAAGAAAAACGTTGGTTGATATATTCAATACCTAGAATTTCACAACCTACCGATCGCACGCGAATGGTTCCATTTGATTCCGCCGTGACTTTTAGGTCTACAGAGGGCTGAATACTTAATGACATAAAACTCAGAGGACGCAATTTCAGACGAAACACTTCCTCAGACAGCTGCTGAATGCGGTTGGGGTCAAACAACGCCCTGACTAAACGTTGGGGCTGTCGCAAATAGTGCTGAATCGGAGTAGGCTGCTCCGGAATTGCGATCGCAACCAATTGAGATGCAGTAAACCGAGTAGGCATGAGAGTATTAAAATACTTGTTAATTAATTGTAATAGTTTTTAACAATTTTGTGTTTTTGTGCAAAAAATCTGAGAAGATTCACTTAATTGTACGGCTTTCGGTCATCAGACAACAAGAGAAAAGTAGTGATAGAGAGCCGAATATAAAATTTGTGTCAAGTTTGGTAGAAAAGGGAGATCAAGTCCTGTATAAAGACACGGTTCTGATGTAACATTAGGGACTTATAAATTTATCTCATTTGCTCAACAAAAACTCCATGACCTTATCGATCGCACATTTAGGACCTCCAGGCACTTATGCAGAACAAGCGGCACTTCTTTATTTCAACTGGCTGACTAAAACAAGAGATCAGAGAGCCATCTTATGTCCGTATCCCAGCATCGCCCAAACATTACGAGCGGTTGCACAAGGACAGGCAAAACTGGCTGTAGTCCCAGTGGAAAATTCTATTGAAGGTAGTGTGACTATGACGTTAGATGCACTATGGCAACTAGATGGCTTGCAAGTTCAGTTAGCTATAGTCATGCCAATAGTCCACACATTAATTTCTTGTGCTCAAAGTATAGAAGATATCAAAACCGTTTATTCTCATCCACAAGCCCTAGCACAGTGTCAAGGATGGTTAGATAGAGTTATACCTAAAGTACAACTCATTCCCAAAAATTCTACAACAGAAGCATTACTGCAACTCGAGCAAGACCCAACAGCAGCAGCTATTTCTTCTGAACGTGCGGCACAACTATATAATTTGCCTGTCTTAGCAACTGGGATTAACGACTACCCCGAAAACTATACTCGATTCTGGGTTATGAGCAAAAATTACATCCCATTAGCTCGCCCCTCTCATTTAGAACGACGCACTCACACCTCACTTGCTTTTAGCACTCCTGCAAATGTACCAGGCGCACTAGCAAAACCCCTACAAGTATTTGCCAGTATAGGAATCAACTTAAGCAAAATTGAATCTCGCCCTACAAAGCGATCTTTAGGAGAATATTTATTTTTTATCGACTTAGAAGCAGATTCATCGGAAGCTCAAGTAGAGTCTGCTTTGGCAGAGATAACAACGTATACAGAGGTTTTAAAAAGTTTTGGCAGCTACAATGTTTTGCCAATTCAAGAGTTAGTTGTTGGTTGTTAGTTGTTAGTTGTTGGTTGTTTATTATCACCCTAACCACTAACCACTAACCACTAACCATTAATTAAAAGTATCTTTGAGAACAGTACGAGCTGCTAAATGATTGCGCGTGGAAGTTAAAATCTCCGATTCTCTTTCCAAGCGCTCTGCTGTATCTTGAAGCTCTAACAATGCTTGCTGCTCTGCTGCAACACCATAAAGGTTGCTTGCAATCCAGTAAGACAGCTCTATCGGTAAATCTGGCAAATCTTCAGGCAATTCAATGTTTTGGTCTGTCAGTTTAGCTGAAAGCCTAACCACATCTCGCAGCAGATGTTCTACATCAGTGGCTAAAGGTCTTAAGTCTTTTACGGGGGGTTTGTCTTCAATCCACTCTACCAAACCTACCCGGTATGGCTTTTCTCGAATATATTTGAGAAGACGAAACCTCTGTTGCCCTAGACTCAACATCTTCATTCGGTCATCAGGCATACGCTGATAGTGGATGATTTCCGCGCAGCAACCAACATTAGCGATCGTACCTCTTACCGGATCGACCATCAAAACACCGAACCTGCGATCGCTTTCCAAAATCGTGTTCATCATAATTCGGTAGCGAAATTCAAAGATATGCAGGGGCAATGGTCTAGTAGGGAACAAAACTACTTCCGGCAACGGGAACAGAGGTAGTTCGCAAACAGCAATTCTAGAAGTTGATGTCATTGTTTCCTAGGTATAAATTTATTAGTCTTAAATATTTATTTTTCTTTACTTTTCCCCTACTTTCTCATATTCTATCATTTTGACTTTAAAGCAAATAAAAAGCCCTGAAAAAATCTTTCTCAGGGCTTGGTTATTTTTTATACATTGTTAGTAGTTAGTGGTTAGTGGTTGGTGGTTGGTGGTTTTCCACCAGACTTACTGACTTTGTACGGGCGCGGCGGCCTTGCGCCCCTACTAACAACTAACAACTAACAAATAACAAATAACTATAATTTCACTTCAATATCTACACCAGAAGGAAGATCCAGTTTCATCAAAGCATCGATAGTCTTAGAAGAAGGCTGATAAATGTCAATAATTCGGCGATGAGTGCGGGTTTCAAAATGTTCCCGTGAATCTTTATCTACGTGTGGAGAACGCAACACACAGTAGATGCGGCGTTTTGTTGGGAGAGGAATCGGTCCTATAGCTGTCGCATTGGTGCGGTTAGCTGTGTCTACAATCTTCTCGCAAGATGTGTCCAGCAAGCGACGGTCAAAAGCTTGTAAACGAATTCTAATCTTTTGCTGCTGTAGTGTTGCCATTGTTTAATTTTCCAGGTTCTAGAGATTTTGGATTTTAGATTTTGGATTTTGGATTTTAGACTCAATCCAAAGTCCAAAATCTAAAATCTAAAATTTTTTATTGGGCGTGAAAAAAGCAGAGATGTATTATACCATCTCTGCTCCTTTTTTAGTTAAGGTGCAAAGGTACTATTTGAGAATTTTGGAAACAACACCAGCACCGATGGTACGACCACCTTCACGAATAGCGAAGCGCATTCCTTGCTCGATCGCGATCGCGTTGATGAGTTCTACGCTAACTTTGATGCGGTCACCGGGCATTACCATTTCTGCTTCAGTGCCATCATCACTGGTGAAAGCTTTGATGGTGCCGGTTACGTCTGTTGTCCGCACGTAGAATTGAGGACGGTAGCCAGCGAAGAAAGGTGTTTTGCGACCACCTTCTTTTTCTGTCAACACGTACACTTCACCTTCAAATTGGGTGTGTGGAGTGATGGAACCGGGCTTAGCGATTACCATTCCCCGTTCAATATCACCTTTTTGGATACCGCGCAGTAGTATTCCAGCATTATCCCCAGCCATACCTTCTTCAAGACTCTTCTTGAACATCTCGATCCCGGTAACGGTGGTGCTGCGAGTAGGTTTGATACCTACGAGTTCCACGTTATCACCAATTTTCACTTTACCTCGCTCAATCCGCCCGGTAGCTACGGTACCGCGACCTGTGATGGAGAACACGTCTTCTACTGCCATTAAGAAAGGCTTGTCTATATCGCGTTCGGGGGTGGGAATGTAGGCGTCTACAGCATCCATCAGTTTGTAGATTTTATCTACCCAAGGATCTTCACCCCGCTGAGTTTTGGGGTTAGCAGTCATTTTTTCTAGCGCTTGCAAACCAGAGCCGATGACAATTGGAATGTCATCACCAGGGAATTGGTAGCTAGACAGCAGTTCCCGGACTTCTAATTCTACCAGTTCCAGAAGTTCTGCGTCGTCCACCATATCTTCTTTATTCAAGAAAACAACCAGGCTAGGTACACCAACCTGTCTTGCTAGCAAGATGTGTTCGCGGGTTTGAGGCATGGGTCCGTCAGCTGCGGAAACCACCAGAATACCACCATCCATTTGAGCAGCACCAGTGATCATGTTCTTCACATAGTCTGCGTGTCCGGGACAGTCCACGTGAGCATAATGCCGATTTGCGGTTTCATACTCTACGTGAGCGGTGTTGATGGTAATACCCCGTGCCTTTTCTTCTGGCGCAGCATCAATTTCATCGTACTTTCTTGCCTGCGCCTGACCCATAGCCGCTAAGGTCATGGTGATGGCTGCTGTTAAAGTGGTTTTACCATGGTCAACGTGACCAATTGTACCGATGTTGACGTGGGGTTTATTCCGTTCAAACTTTGCGCGTGCCATGAATTGTTTTGTCCTTTGTCAATTGTCCTTTGTCAATTGTCTTTTGTCCTTTGTCAATTGTCTTTTGTCCTTTGTCAATTGCCCTTTGTCCTTTGTCTTTTACGAATGACCAATGACCAATGACCAATGACCAATGACTAATGACTAATGACCGTTAAGCGTTCCCTTTGCTTTTAGCTATGATTGCCTCAGCTACGTTGCGAGGTACTTCTTCATAGTTGCTAAATTCCATTGAGAAGATGCCCCTACCTTGTGTCTTAGACCGGATGTCAGTAGCATAGCCAAACATCTCTGACAATGGTACTTTGGCAGTTACTTTCGCAAGCCCTGCTTCAGATCCCATGCCCTCAATTTGTCCGCGACGGGAATTGAGGTCGCCCATTACATCCCCAAGGAAGGCTTCGGGAACTTCTACCTCAACTTTCATCATAGGCTCTAACAGAATTGGTGAAGCCTTCATGGCTGCTTCTTTCACTGCCATTGAACCAGCAATTTTGAAAGCCATTTCTGAAGAGTCTACTTCGTGGTAAGACCCATCGACCAAGGTTGCCTTGATATCAATGAGTGGGTATCCAGCTAATATGCCGGATTCACAGGTTTCTTTGATACCTGATTCCACAGGCGATATGTACTCTTTAGGTACGGTACCGCCCACAATCTTGGAGACAAATTCAAAACCGCTTCCGGGTTCCCCTGGCTCCAAGTCAATGACAACGTGACCGTACTGACCTTTACCACCACTCTGCCGGATGAATTTACCTTCTACTCTGGTTACGGGTTTGCGAACGGTTTCGCGGTAAGCAACTTGTGGTGCACCAACGTTTGCTTCCACTTTAAATTCGCGTAACATCCGGTCTACCAGAATTTCTAGGTGAAGCTCACCCATCCCTGCAATCACGGTTTGGTTGGTTTCCGGATTCACGCTCACGCGGAAGGTGGGGTCTTCTTCCGAGAGAGATTGCAGAGCCTTGGACAATTTGTCCATGTCATTTTTGGTCTTGGGTTCAACCGCCACCGAGATAACAGGCTCGGGAATGTATAGGGATTCGAGAATAACTAATGCACCCTCGTCACATAATGTGTCACCTGTCAAGGTATCTTTCAATCCCAACGCAGCTCCCAAATCGCCGGCTCTGAGTTCGTCAACGTCCAATCGGTCGTCTGCTTTTAACACCACCAAGCGGGAAATTCGTTCTTTCTTTCCTTTGGTAGCGTTGAGGACGTAACTGCCTTTCTTCAGAACACCAGAATAGACGCGAACGAATGTCAGACGACCGTAGGGGTCTGCCATAATCTTGAAAGCTAGCGCTGACAGGGGTTCGTTATCGTCAGCACGACGTTCAACAGTTTCCCCAGAGGGTACTGTACCTTGAATTGGTGGTACATCACTTGGTGCGGGTAGGTAGTCTACCACTGCATCCAATAGCAGCTGTACGCCTTTGTTTTTGAATGCTGAACCACAAAGCGTTGGCACGATGGTGCCTGCAACTGTGCCTTTCCGCAGTGCTTTGCGAACTTCTTCCTCAGTCAGTTCTTCACCCTCGAAGTACTTGTTCATCAGATCGTCGTCGGTTTCCGCGACTGCTTCAATCAGCTTGCTACGGTATTCTTCTACCTGAGCCGCCATATCTTCGGGGATGGCTGTTTCCTGAATATCGGTTCCCTGGTCATTGGTGTAGATGTATGCGCTCATCTTTACCAAGTCAACGATACCTTTGAACTCGTTTTCACTGCCTATGGGTAACTGAATGGCAATCGCATTTGCCCGCAGGCGATCGCGTATTTGATCGTAAACCTTATAGAAGCTTGCGCCCGTGCGATCCATCTTGTTGATAAACACGATTCGAGGCACTTTGTAACGGTCTGCTTGACGCCATACAGTTTCTGTTTGGGGTTGCACGCCACCTACAGAACATAGCACTGTAATAACACCATCTAGCACCCGCATCGAACGCTCTACTTCTATGGTGAAGTCTACGTGTCCGGGAGTATCAATAATGTTAATTTGATGATTTTTCCAACTGGTACTGATAGCAGCAGCAGTAATAGTAATTCCCCGCTCTCTCTCCTGTTCCATCCAGTCGGTAACAGCGGTTCCTTCGTGAACTTCACCAATCTTATGAATTATCCCAGAGTAAAATAATATCCTCTCTGTTGTTGTGGTTTTGCCCGCATCTATATGCGCCGCAATACCTATGTTGCGTACTTTCTCTAGCGGGTGGTTACGTGCCACAGCTGCCTCCTATAGTTTTCGCCTCATGATATCTTGTATATTACACTTTGTTAAGTTAGTATACTCTTACGGAAAACCGTCTTTTGAAGGATAAAGTATAAAGTATCAAGGATAAAGTAATAACTTAATTCATTGTTTTTATCCTTCATCCTTTATCCTTCATCCTTCTCTAGTAGCGATAGTGTGCAAATGCTTTATTCGCTTCAGCCATGCGGTGCGTTTCTTCCCGCTTGCGAATGGCGTTACCGGTTTCGTTTGCTGCATCCATCAACTCATTTGCCAGTCTACCTGCCATTGTCCGACCGGGTCTAGATCTAGAGAACTGAACCAGCCAACGTAAGGCAAGAGTCGTACCCCGTTCGGAACGGACTTCCATTGGAACTTGATAAGTAGCACCGCCTACACGACGGGCTTTCACCTCTACCAATGGAGTTGCATTTCGCACTGCTCTTTCAAACACTTCTAATGGATCGCCTCCAATCCTTTCCTGAATTGTTTTCATAGCATCATAAACTATGCGTGCGGCTAGCGATTTTTTGCCGTGACGCATAATACGTCTAATCATCATACTGACAAGACGGCTATTGTACACAGAGTCAGAAGGAACTGGACGCCTTTGAATTACACCTCTACGAGACATACTTAGTAACCTTTAGTTTCGTTCTTTCACTAGGGAGTAGGGAGTGGGAAGTGGAGAGTAGGGGGTAGGAGGTAGGGGTTAAAAATCGCTTCATTCCTATTCCCTACTCCCTACTCCCTACTCCCTTCAATACTCTAGTGCCAAGTGCCGAGGAAACCCTGTGTTGCTCAGCACTCAATACTCAGCACTGCTTTATGCTTTCTTAGGACGCTTCGTTCCATACTTAGAACGACCTTGTTTGCGGTCTTTGACTCCGGCTGTATCTAAGGTTCCACGAATGATGTGGTATCTCACGCCTGGTAAGTCCTTAACCCTACCGCCACGAATCATAACCACTGAGTGTTCTTGCAAGTTGTGACCAATTCCTGGAATGTAGGCGGTGACCTCAAATCCAGATGTTAATCTTACCCTTGCTACTTTGCGTAAAGCTGAGTTAGGCTTTTTGGGTGTGGTTGTGTATACTCTGGTACACACACCTCGGCGCTGAGGGCATTCCTTCAGAGCTGGGGACTTGGTTTTCTGACGCGCTTTTTCGCGTTCAGTACGTATAAGTTGCTGTATTGTTGGCATGAGTTACAGCGCGAAAAGCTGCTTTTATTCTAAGTAACAACAAATCCTGATTATAGCTTTTCTTTCGGGTTTTGTGTCAAGTTTTTTTGTCATTTGTCATTCGTGTTTTGTCATTTGCCATTGATTGAGGCAAAGGACAAAAGACAAATGACAAGTTTTGTTTAACTGGGACTCTAAATTACAAGCCCTATTCCTTCGCAGTTGAGAAAGAATTACCACAGCCGCAACTAACGCTTGCTTGAGGGTTTTGGAAGCGAAAGCCTCCGCCCATCAAATCTTCTGAGTAATCTACAGTTAAGCCGTTCACATATTTTTGGCTTTCAGCATCTATAACCACTTGAAGACCATTAGTGGTAACAACGCGATCGCCAAGTTTCGCCGCCTCATCAAAAGACATGTCATAGTACAACCCGGAACAACCACCGGATTTAACTGCTAGGCGAAAAAATATGTGTGACGCCTGCTGCTTTGATTTGAGTCGCTCAATTTCATTAGCAGCTGCTGAACTCAGTTGAATCATCGCGCTCCGCAATGCAATTAAAACTCATGCTACTATATTATATCAAAATTCAGCACATCTTTACTTTATAATATTCACCTGAATGCTGTAAACGTACCAAAAGGACAGGCAAGACCTACTCCACAAAACCATACATGACTTGTGGAATGCAAATTTTAACCTGTCCTTAACCGTTTAAGGTGAACTAAGTATTTGGTTTTGAATTAGAGAGAAAAACTTTCAGCCGTTACGACATAATAGACGGCTCGCGCTTATTGAGTCAGAGCTATTGTTGATTGAGGTCTTGAGTACGGGCGTAGTCGTCTTGGTATCGAACAATATCATCTTCACCTAAATACTCGCCATTTTGGACTTCAATCAATACCAAGGGAATGACGCCAGGATTTTCTAAGCGATGAGCTGTACACTGAGGTACATAAGTAGATTCGTTATTTCTCAGAAGCACTTCGCGATCGCCACAAACGACCTTAGCTGTACCAGAGACAACAATCCAGTGCTCGCTGCGATGGTGATGCATTTGTAAGCTGAGGCGGTGTCCAGGCTTAACTTCAATGCGCTTAATTTTGTATCCGCGTCCTTCTTCGAGCACGGTGAAAGAACCCCAAGGACGAAGTTCTGTAGCAGCAACTCCTCTAGCAGTCACGGCTGCAGGAAGAGTCAATGTGTTAGCTTGTGTTGCCTCGTGAATTTGAACCATAGTTACCTCATTATCTTTTGACAGAACAAACCGTCAGCACCTATAAGAATATTGATGAAAAAAAGGCGATCAATGTTTCAGATCCCTGATGGTGACTGATTCATGCCACTTTGCCAACCATAGCAAATGAACTTTGGAAGTGTAATCAATGATTTCCACAAATCACATCTCTACACGAATTCTTCATTAAATAACGTGGCAACTTATTATAAGCTTTAAAGTTATTTGTCACTGGTCACTGGTCACTGGTCACTGATCACTGGTCACTGGTCACTGGTCACTGGTCACTGGTCACTGTTAAACACCCCAATTCCGTTATGAACGCGAGCTGCGGTATTGGGAGAACGATCCAGGAGTTGACCCCCCAGGTAAAGACTGGTAGAACTACCCCCGTCTAAATTGAGAGCATTAACACACCCCAAAAGCTGCATTAACTGCGCGTGTTCTGCTAAGGTCGGTCCACTACCACCTGCACGATTGTGTACTGCTGCGATCGCTAAATTTCCTGTTGCTGTTGTACAAATCCCACTGCGAACGGCTTTTTCCGCGATGAAAGCATCACTAAATTTTTCTCCCTTGGCATCAAGCACAATCTGGCGGTTCCGCAACAGCAAAGGACCTGCCCCTACTATGTGGGGATAACGGTTAAACTCAGTAGTAGTGGTAGAACTATTAATCTTGATTGTGGAATTCACGGGTAATCGTAAGGCGTTGGCCGTGGCTAACCCACGAAAAGTCAGCAGGTAACCATCTTGGGGAATGGGAACAGCTGTTTCACCTGCTTTACTTAGTGTCAATTGATTGAGAATTTTATTTTGTTGTACGACCAAGATGATTTCATTATCGGTGAGAGGGGTGTAAGTTGCTCCCCATGCAGGGGTGTAACGAGCAATGCCACTCTGAACGTAGCCACTATTTAGATAAAGAATTGGTAACTGTACCTTGTTTGGTGCAATTATGGTTTCTTGTAAAGTGAGGTGATCGATGTAAAACTGTCCGGAATCATTCCAAGCGATCGCGCCCCGATTGAGAATAGGTCCTGACAACCATAAATTATCCCGGCGAAGTGCGCCTAAAGGCAATCGGTTATTACGGTTAAAATAGCCACCATTAATGGCTGCAACTGCTGTTTGCTGTTGTGCGGTTTGAATCAGAGGCGCAGTTCCAACCATCGTATCGGAATTTGTCCAAATTGGTTTCAACTTTATCCCGCTTGTACGGGGGTTAATTTCCAACCATGTGACTGGAAAGCGATTTTGACCTAAATTTAGGTACTGCTGTCGCCATCTCAATCCTGTCGCCCATACAATATTACGCTCTGGCATTGCATCGGGTCGAATTTCTATGCTCAAGCGGTTGGGGTTGGCTAAAGTATTTACCCGAGGAGCAAAACCAAAGGGAACGCTGAGTCTAACTATCGTTTGGTTGTTGGCAACTTCTACTTGTTGAATTAACGAGTCGGGTGTTGGAACTTGCGTCGGTAACGAAGTGCTTTCTTCCCTCCCTCTCTCACTCTCTTCCTCTCTCACTCCTCCCAATAGGTTGGGATCGGCTATCCCTTCTACAGTCACGATCCATTCTCGGTTTGGTGGTGATGCGGGTTTGGGAGTTGCAGCGTCAGAGTCAAGTGGTGAAATTGGAGACTTTGGTATGGGTAATCCCTGTGAAATTTGCCAGGGAGTTGGACGATTTAAATTTATAATGATGGTACCACCATTAGTTTGCCTACCCTGACCAATATTAACTACTTTCGCACTTGGCGTAGAAATTACCAGAGTGTTACCATTCGCTTGGATCTGCCATCCGGTAGTATGAGCAAAGTTTGTTATGTCTAGATACCGATATCCTGTGGCGATCGAACTGGTTAAAACGACAGGGTTTGTGGATGAAGAAAACCACTGTATCGGTTGTTTGGTTGGGTTGTTATTATTTAATAAATCGACTCCCAGTAATTGCTCAATAGCCCCATCACTAAGATGAGTGTTAATTTTCCCAGTTCGAGACTTTTGTTGCAACCAAGCCCCAGGTAAAATGCGACCGTTGAGAGCAACTCGATCGCCATAGGACACCACTCCCGGTAATGCAGGAGCTAAAGGTTTTGGAGTTGGTGCGTTTGATGTTGAAGGTTGCGCTTTCGCACTATTATATATACTTACCAGGCAAAGTAGAGTTGAAAGTACTGACGGTATGACAACCTTAAGAAAACGATGACTACTTTTATTGACTGCAAAACGGCTATTTCGTGTTAGGAAATAACTCAGTATTATTACCATGGCTTTTGACGTATTTAGGAAAACATATTTCGGTAATTTACTCATGGGAACATCAAAAAATGATGACAAGAGTTTTGTGACGATTTGAATGTGATATTGTATATATGGGCTTTTTATCTCTGAAAACAAGATTTTGTTTAAATAATGCGATTGTAGGCAACCCCATGCCTTTAGGCAAGGGGCTTCGACTAGACTCGTTCTAGTTGGAGCCAAGCTTACCAGACTATCAGTGACAAGAGTGCTATGCAATTTTTAATAATCGCAGGTGTATTGGATTGCTGTAAAAAGGATGAAGTATAAAGTATGAAGGATAAAGTTTACCTCACGGATGAAGTGGAGCATGGGATACGGACACTTCGCGTTAAATATTTTTTTCGCAGATAAGTTTAGAGGTTTGTATCCATTCAACAGATGAAGTTTTTATCCTTATATTCTTATCAGAAGTCAAGCAAGTGGCAATACAAGTGGCGAAGAAGAACAGGTAAAAAGTCAGAACACACAAGAGATATGTAGGATAGGAATTGTCAAATGGGCATATAGTGTAATACGCTGATTTTGTTGCTAAATCCGAATAACATCCCGTTAAGAGTCGTGAGATCGTATTTCACAACTGTTTCGGGTACGCCGCGCTTATTGAGTTAACAGAAGATTGTCCAAGAACTAGCCAACTCATCTAGTGAGCGTACTTAAGTAAAAACCTATAGTTCGGAAGTAGTTTAATTCACTCAGGATAAACACATAAAAAATACCGAAGTAATTTTAACATGGGTCAAACAAAAATAAAAGCCCGAAGTTAAAATTTTTTTTCCCTAAAAATCAGTCACTCTGTATTAGACATCTTGGAATTTAGAAATTTTCCTAACAAGAAGTAGCAAAATTCATAACTCACGTTGTCAGGGATAACAAAAGGATGAATCAACAACAAAACATGACACATTCTGATATTACCGACGGGTACACCTATCCAGGTCAAAGATGGTTAGTGGAAGAGCGGGATGCTTGTGGTGTGGGTTTTATTGCCCATCGCCAAAATCAAGCTAGCCATGAAGTCGTAGAAAAAGCTTTGGGTGCTTTAAGTTGTTTGGAACATAGGGGTGGTTGTAGTGCAGACCAAGATTCGGGTGATGGTGCAGGAATATTGACCGCTCTGCCTTGGGAATTGTTCCAACAAGATCTAGCTGCATGGGGGAAACAAGGTTTTTCTACAGGTAATATGGCTGTGGGAATGATATTTTTACCTCAAGATGAGGAAACAGCGCAAAAAGCTAGGGCGCTTGTCGAGCAAGTGGCGATTGAGGAGAAATTAATTGTATTGGGCTGGCGAGTGGTTCCAGTACAACCTGAATTATTGGGGATACAAGCAAGAGAAAATCAACCCCAGATCGAACAACTTTTTGTAGCATCAGAAGAGAAAAGAGGTGATGAATTAGAGCGATCGCTTTACATCATACGTCGCCGAATTCATAAAGCCGTTCGCCAAAATGACAACCCGTGGTCAGACGACTTTTACATCTGCTCGCTTTCTAGCCGAACCATCATTTATAAGGGTATGGTACGTTCGGCAGTGTTGGGGGCTTTTTATCAAGATTTAAAAAACCCATCATACACAAGCCCGTTTGTTGTCTATCACCGCCGCTTTAGTACCAATACTATGCCCAAGTGGCCCCTAGCTCAACCCATGCGGCTTTTGGGTCACAATGGAGAAATCAACACTCTGTTAGGGAATATTAACTGGATGGTGGCTAGAGAAGCAATCTTAAATCACCCAGTTTGGGGCGTTCGGATTAATGAACTAAAGCCATTCGTCAATATTGACAGCAGTGACTCAGCAAATTTAGACAACGTGTTTGAGTTGCTAGTGCATTCCGGACGCAGCCCCTTAGAAGCCATCATGATTATGGTTCCAGAGGCTTACCAAAATCAACCAGAATTAGGAACCTATCCTGAGATAGTTGACTTTTACGAATACTATAGTGGCTTGCAAGAAGCTTGGGACGGCCCCGCACTGTTGGTGTTTAGCGATGGGCGGAAAGTTGGAGCAACACTTGACCGCAATGGCTTAAGACCAGCGCGTTACTGCATTACCAAGGATGACTACATCGTAGTTGCTTCAGAAGCAGGTGTGGTCAGCTTTGCCGAATCTGACATTATTGAGAAAGGGAGACTCGGACCGGGGCAAATGATTGCTGTAGATTTAGAAAGCCACGAAGTCCTGAAAAACTGGGAAATTAAGCAGCGCATAGCCAAGCAGCATCCCTATGGGGAATGGTTGCGCCAGTATCGTCAGAAATTGGGCAATGGGCAATGGGCAATGGGCAATGGGAATGGAGCTTCATCCAGTTCCCAATCCAAAATCCAAAATCCAAAATCCAAAATCCAAAATCCCCCAGATAAACAAACTCTCCTCCAGCAACAAACAGCTTTTGGCTACACCACAGAAGATGTGGACATGGTGATTCAGCCAATGGCAATAGATGGTAAGGAAGCAACTTTCTGTATGGGGGATGATATTCCTCTGGCAATATTGTCAGGAAAACCCCACTTGCTGTATGACTATTTCAAACAGCGCTTTGCTCAGGTGACGAATCCAGCGATCGATCCCCTACGGGAAAGTCTGGTGATGTCTCTGAAAGCAGAATTGGGAGAACGGGGCAATTTATTAGATCCAAAGCCAGAATATGCCCGCAGACTGATGCTAGATTCACCAGTTCTGCAAGAAGCAGAATTAGAGGCTATCAAACTGTCGGGATTTGCAACAGATGAATTATCAACCCTGTTTGAAATTGACAAAGGTCCCTCTGGGTTGCAAGCCGCAGTCAAAACTCTACAAGCACAGGCTGCTGAGTCGGTGCGAGCAGGTGCGAAAATTTTGATATTGAGCGATCGCCCTCAAGCAGAGAATGCACTGGGAATTGGGACTGAGTACACCTACATTCCTCCTTTGCTGGCAATAGGTGCAGTCCACCACCACCTGATCCGCGAAGGGCTGCGGATGAAAACGTCTCTGATTGTCAATACCGCCCAATGCTGGAGTACCCATCACTTCGCCTGCTTAATTGGTTACGGTGCTGCAGCAGTTTGTCCATACATGGCTTTGGACACGGTACGTAATTGGTGGTTTGACCCCAAAACTCAACAGTTTATGGAACGGGGAAAAATTACTGCCATGAGTTTGGAGCAAGCTCTTGCTAACTACCGTAAAGCAATAGAAAGCGGGTTGTTAAAGATTCTCTCGAAAATGGGAATTTCTTTGCTCTCCAGTTACCAAGGCGCACAAATCTTTGAAGCAATTGGGATCGGTCAAGATTTACTAGAACTCGGATTTTATGGAACAGCTTCTCGTGTGGGGGGCTTGAGTGTTAGCGAACTAGCACAAGAAGTTTTAACGTTCCACTGTAAGGCTTTTCCAGAACTGATAACCAAGAAGTTAGAAAACCTTGGCTTTGTCAACTACCGTCCTGGTGGTGAGTACCACATGAACAGCCCGGAACTGGCAAAAGCGCTGCACAAAGCAGTAGATGGGAAGAAATACGACCACTACGAAGTTTACAAGAAGTACTTGCAAGGAAGAACGCTAACGGCTTTGCGTGACTTGCTGGATTTCCAAAGCGATCGCTCTCCCATTTCTATCGAAGAAGTAGAGCCAGCGAGCGAAATTTTCAAGCGCTTTTGTACTGGTGGAATGTCCTTAGGAGCACTGTCACGAGAAGCACACGAAACTCTGGCGATCGCCATGAACCGCATTGGCGGTAAATCCAACTCTGGGGAAGGTGGGGAAGATCCAGTCAGATACAAAATCTTGGATGATGTGGATAGTTCTGGTGACTCACTTACCCTACCCCATTTGAAAGGGCTGCGGAACGGAGACAGAGCTTCTAGTGCCATCAAGCAAGTTGCTTCGGGACGCTTTGGTGTGACGCCAGAGTATTTGGTAAGCGCCAAACAAATTGAAATTAAAATCGCTCAAGGTGCAAAACCAGGTGAAGGCGGACAACTTCCTGGGAAAAAGGTTAGCCCTTACATTGCCATGTTGCGGCGTTCCAAACCGGGCGTGACGCTAATTTCACCACCACCGCACCACGATATCTATTCTATTGAGGACTTGGCGCAACTCATTTTTGACTTGCATCAAATCAATCCTAGAGCTCAAGTTTCGGTGAAGTTGGTTGCAGAAGTCGGTATCGGTACCATTGCTGCAGGGGTGGCGAAGGCAAATGCTGATATTATTCAGATTTCCGGACACGATGGCGGTACGGGCGCGTCACCACTGAGTTCTATTAAACACGCAGGTTCACCGTGGGAATTAGGTTTAACGGAAGTGCATCGCGTGTTGATGGAAAATAGCTTGCGCGATCGCGTAGTTTTACGTGTTGACGGCGGGCTGAAGACAGGTTGGGACGTGCTGATGGGCGCTTTGATGGGAGCCGAAGAATTTGGTTTTGGTTCCATTGCTATGATTGCTGAGGGCTGCATTATGGCAAGAATCTGCCATACTAATAATTGCCCTGTGGGTGTTGCGTCTCAGAAAGAGGAACTGCGGAAACGCTTCCCCGGTACGCCAGAACACGTTGTGAATTTCTTCTACTTTATTGCAGAGGAAGTTCGCAGTCTGTTAGCGAAACTTGGCTATCGTTCCTTGTTAGATGTTGTTGGACGCGCCGATCTGTTGAGAGTGCGTGAGGGCGTACACACCACCAAGACACAAACGCTGAACCTCAATTGCTTGCTTCGGTTACCCGACTCACGGGAAAATCGCAATTGGCTGGTACATGAAGAAGTTCACAGCAATGGTGTTGTTTTGGATGACCAATTGTTGGGCGATCCGGATATTCAAGCCGCCATTCAAAACCAGTCTACTGTCAGCAAAACAATGGCGATCGTGAATACTGACAGAACAGTTGGTGCGCGGTTAGCGGGTGCGATCGCTTCTCAGTACGGTGATAGTGGTTTTGAAGGACAAATCAACCTCAACTTTAAAGGAAGTGTTGGGCAAAGTTTTGGTGCTTTCAATCTTCCCGGTATGGCTCTGACTTTGGAGGGAGAGGCTAATGACTACGTTGGGAAGGGGATGAATGGTGGTGAGATAATTATTAAACCACCAGTGGAAGCGACCTATAACCCAGCACAAAACGTGATTATTGGCAATACCTGTCTTTACGGTGCAACTGGCGGATTTCTGTTTGCAAACGGTTTAGCTGGAGAACGTTTTGCTGTCAGGAATTCCAAAGCAACAGCAGTTATTGAAGGCGCAGGAGATCATTGCTGCGAATACATGACTGGTGGTTTTGTTGTAGTGCTTGGAAAAGTAGGACGTAATGTAGGGGCTGGTATGACTGGTGGGTTGGCTTACTTCTTGGATGAAGATGGTATGTTCCCTGAGTTAGTTAACCGAGAAATTGTGAAACTTCAGAGGGTTATGACTCTTGAGGGTGAGAAACAATTGCAAGAGTTAATTAAAGCGCATGTGGAACGCACTGGTTCGCGAAAAGCAAAGATGATTCTGGAGAATTGGCAAGAGTTTTTGCCTCAGTTCTGGCAATTAGTTCCACCTTCTGAGGCTGATAGCCCGGAGGCTAATTCTCAATCCGCAACTGAAAAGCAGCTCAGTTCTGTGTAGGTAGGGCGAAAGCCCACCATAAATGACAAACCCGGTTTTTTAGAAAAACCGGGTTTTTTTAACCGCAGATGAACGCGAATGGACGCTGATAGTTAAGGAATACCATAATTTAAATGTTAGGTCGTAGACTTGGACGCAACTCGAAAGCAAGGTCAGCACGATAGAAACACACATTAAACTCCGCAAAAAAATTCATGTGACCCAGAATTAATGGAGCTTCTCTAGATTGTGTCCAAGCAAACGCAAGTAAAACTGAGGGAAACTCGGCAACTGTCGCTGACAGTACCAAGCCTCGCGCCTCCATCTGAGCTAAATTACCGCTCAACTGGATTGGAACTGTCTGCTCTTTCCAAACTGCCCCCAGTTGCAAACCGATCTCGTAAGGTAATACATTAACACTTGCGCCTGTATCTAGCAGAGCCATAGCCTCTACAGACCGATTTCTGTAGGTCGCACGCCACTTGCTTCAACTGGTAGTAACCAGAGCACGGCGCTGCTCTGGGCAACTCACTGCTCTCCACTCCACAAGATGTGAGATGTCATCAGTTTGTACCTTACCCAATTGAAATTCGCTATAAATAATAGACCGAAAACCTAAGTAACAAACTGCTTAAAAGAAGTCGATTTTAACAGATAAATTGAGAGGGAAGTCAAGAATACCACAAAAACACTTTCTACCAGGAAAATTATGTTTAAAGGTATTCCAAAGATACCTATCGTCATAGCTATCTTATACTTTTGAAGTAATAACACGAATAAGTATTGCCAGTACTTGTGTATTGCAAATAGACCAAGGGAGTACTTAGCTAATTTTTCTACTAACAAACTTTTTTGATTGTTTTGGGTTGAATAAACATAACAAAAAATAGTCAAAGCTCCAAAAACAATAGAGACTCTACCATAAATACTTGGAATGTGGTTATATATACGCAAGTAAATATCATGAAGAGAAAACAGTACGTATGCGATTAAATAGCAACTTTTAAACTTTAAAAATTTTTCGGGATTATTTACTAAAGAAAAAGCAATAGGAATATAAATGAGGAAATTTATTAACCAATGGTAAGGAAGATTGGAATTGAAGAAGTAAAGTGCTTCAAAATAAAATAAAGAAAACCCTACAAGTATAACCGATACAATCTGTTTTAATTTTTTTGATTGTATTTGGTAGAAAAAAGCCAGGATTGACAAAATAATTAAATTAAACAAGAAATAGAAAACAGAATCCCCAACTAATGGTAAGCTTGGCTGTAAACCTGTAATAATATCCCAAGACCAAGTAGGAAATTCTTTCGTAGCTATAATATAAAAAATATTTTGGAAAATCGACCAAGCTAAATATATTTTTATCAATCTAATAAGTCTCTTTTTTAAATATTTCAACTCTGGTTTCTGAAAAAACAGATAAAGAGAAATGATATAAAATAAAGGAACTGCTATTAAACATAATTGTAATTGTAAATCTATAAAAATTCTTGCAAGAACAACTAAAAGTGTATGAGATTTGCTATCTATAATAAATTTAATAGGTTGCAAATGCCATATCAAAACAAAAATAATACTTAATGCTTTTAATATGTCTACACTATTATTTCTTTCTACTTTCATAAATTTTTATGTCTCAACAGAAGTTTTAGGGCGATGACTATATAATTCCCTAAAATTCTGTAAAAGTCACATGAGTTGAACAACCTAAACCTCCCTTCAGGAATCATAACCAAACTCCTGCATATACCCACTCCTCATCAAAACTACCTCAAATCCTCTTATGGAAGGCGGAGCCTTCCTAAAGGTATTCCCAAGCTGAGCCTGGGAACGAGGGTGATTCGGTCACTTGTCACTGGTCACTGGTCACTGTTTCTTTTTAACTGCTGCCAAGGTATTCTTTTTAGCTGCTGCCAATTTAATGCCATTATCTTCCATTTCTAGAAGTTCTGGAACAGTTACAAAACGATAGCCCTGTTTTTGAAAATTACTAATAATTTGCGGTAATGCTTGGATGGTTTTCGTGCGATTTCCACCACCATCATGCATCAGCACAATTCCACCTGGTTCGGAATCTCTCATCACATTCCTAACCAGCCTGGGTACAGCAGGACGGCTGTAATCGATGGAGTCAGCAGACCACATAACTACTGTGTGTTTTTGATTTTTAGCATAATTTACCAAGCCGTTATGCATCATTCCGCCTGGTGGTCTGAATAAAGTTGTTTTTACACCTGTAGTTTTATAAATTAGGTCTGATGTCGTTTCAATTTCAAAGGCTGCGGCTTTTTTT